>JAVCDD010000098.1 GCA_030765125.1 Candidatus Hatepunaea meridiana | reverse complement strand
GTAGGGGCCAATTTATTGAGCCCCTTCTACTTATGCAAAAGGGCTCGATAAATCGGCCCCTACGCGGAACTTTTAATGCTTCAAACAATTATAAAAACCAATATTGATACTTAACAAAGTAATGTTAGTCTTTAGTCTTTGGGCTTTAGTAACTCCTAATCCGGATGAACCGGAAAAATCAGATAAGGATATACAGGATGAACAGGATTTTCTTTACACTTGAATATTAAATACATATATTATTTTCTGTCAGAAATAACACGAATTTCAGATTTTAAGTACTAAAGACCAAAGACTAAAGATTAAAGACAACTAAACACCTATAATATATGTCCTGTAAGATAAACAATCAAGTGCATATATGGTATACTATCAATAAGTATAATGCCCGAAGAAGACAAAAAAGCGATTAATTTTTCAGTTTTACTGATAATTGTTGTTTTCCTGACGATTATCCTGCGTGTAATCTACTGGTTGCAAGCTTGCAACGAGGCGTGGTTTATCTCACCGGGGATGGATCCTGCATTCTATACTAATTGGGCGGATGACATTCTATCGGGGAAAGGCGGGGATTATTTTCCGTTTCCACGTGCGCCGTTGTATCCTTATATATTGGCAGCGATTAGAGGTATATTCGGAACAAGCTGGCTGTTTCCCAGATTGTTAAATTTACTGGCAGATATATTCACCGTTGTAGTTATCTTCCAACTTGCCCATAGAATCAGCGGAAAGAAAGCAGCAATCGTTGCTGCGAGTCTTTTTTCGTTCACCGGCGCCAGTATCTATTTTTCAGGCGAGATATTGATGACCTCGCTCGCCGTTGCTGCATCGGCAGGATTTCTTTATACGTTTGCTTCCTGCTGGCAGCGTCCACGATTCAGTATGACTATTCTTTCCGGATTTTTCCTTGTTTTTCTATCGCTCCTGCGACCGAATGCACTAATTCTTCTGCCTTTCATTTTAATTATAATCATACATAAAGCCTATAAATCCTTTCCTGATTTGAAAAACAAAATTGCATTACCGGTTTCTCACTTATTAACTGTAATCATACTGTTGCTTCCGGTAATAATTACGAACTATCAGGCATCGGGTAAATTAATCCCCATATCAACCCAAGGTGGAGTAAACTTTTACATAGGCAATGCCAAAGGCGCCAATGGTTGGTCATCGGAATTGCCCGGTTATGGAGCTAACTGGCAGGACTCAGATGCGCTGCAGTTAGCTCAGACAAACGCCGGTAAGATACTTAAGCCGGCAGAGGTTTCGGGTCAATTATGGAGGATGGGATGGCGTGAAATCTCGGATAATCCGGTACACTGGATCAAGATCAGCATAAAAAAACTGATGCTGCTGATTAATGCGCGTGAAATTGGCAATAACCGCGCCCTGAGCCTGCCGCTTGAAGCTTCCCCCTTCCTGAAGGTATTGTTCTTGATCTCGCTGGGTGCGTTGTTTCCGTTTGCAATGGTTGGTACAGCCAACAAACCTATGTTGCGTCAGGTGTTAACACCTGACGCAACAATTATTATGGTTAAAACTCTCCTGCTATTCATTTTAGTATTCGGTGGTTCTTTGGTTCTATTTTTCGTCAATACACGTTACCGTATGCCGTTGATGCCTGCGATAGCTGTTCTTGCTGGAATCGGTATTGTTAAACTTATAGATGAAATCACTCAAAGGAAACGCCATATAGCGAGCGACTCAACCAAATATGAAAAATTACACTACACCGCGATTACTCCGGAGTGCTCAAGCTTGCTTGAGCCCGATCAGGGACTATTATACGGTAAAACCCGCTCAAGCAAGCTTGAGCACTCCGGAGTAGGATGGCGCTATTTTTCAAGGAAATTTGTTCTTAAAGATATAGTAATTCTCCTGTCTGCATCAATCATAAGCTTTCCAGGATGGATAGGAGATGACTTTGAAAGTCCTGCCCAGGCTCATTTTATCGCAGGAAATGCTTTTATGAGACAAGGTAAAATGGTCAAGGCTCTGGAGTGTTATAAACAAACATCGTTATTGAAACCGGATTATCCGGAGTTGCACTTAAATAAAGGTGTTGCGCTAATGACGGTAGGCGACACGATAGCCGCTAATGACGAATTTCTTCTGGAGTTGCTGGTAACGCCAAATAGTTCAAAAGCGGAGAATAATTTAGGGGTTATCGCTGAGACAGACGGAAACCTCGACAATGCTTATTCTCACTTCATCCGAGCGCTTGAATACAATCCCGATTTAAATGATGCAAGAATAAATGCTGCAAGGATTAAACTGAAGATGGGGGATATTTATTTACAAGCAGGTGATTTTTTAGATGCGGAATATTGTTATTTAGAGGCAGGTGAATTACACGGAACAGACCCGCGTCCGTTTCACAGGTTAGCGATTATAGCTGTCGCAAGAGGTGATTGGGAAGATGCAATACGACGCTTAAACGAAGCCTTGATCCAAAATCCTGATTATAAACCGGCGATTGAGTTATTTGAAAAGATAATTAAAAATCAATAGCTGCATAAGTGTCTCCAGCCGTGATTTTAACACTTGACACTAAAATAAAAGGGCGCAAAGATAGTATTGACAAACTCATCACGCCCTTTGCTTTCTTTTATAATAATGTTGTGTCAGGTGTTAACACCTGACACAACATTTAAATAACGCTTGACACAACACTTAAGTACATATCACCTTACTATAACTAACTTAACATCATCACAAACCTTACCCGCTTCCAATCTGCAAACATAAACACCCGATGGTATATCAGTTGCATTCCAGACTACCGAGTGGCTGCCCTTTTTTGTATACTCGCGGTGCAGAACGTCAACCTGCCTGCCGTTTAAATCGTAAACCTTCAGTGAAGTAAAGACCGCCTCAGTGAGGACGTAGTCAACGGTTGTGCTGCTGTTGAACGGGTTGGGGCGGCTGCTTACGATGCAGTGGTCGGTGGGGATGAGTTCATCAGAGTCGTCAGGCAGCGGCATACCGTTAAGCCGTGCCATCAGACGGTTGATCTTCATCCGTTGATTGACCGCTAATATATTCCGCGACTTTCCGGCAGCATCACCCTCAT
>JAVCDD010000114.1 GCA_030765125.1 Candidatus Hatepunaea meridiana | reverse complement strand
TTTTGTCATTCCCGCGAAGGCGGGAATCCAGGTAATCTATTGTTTCTCCTGGATTCCCGCCTTCGCGGGAATGACAAAAAGGGGTTAATATCCAGTAAAATGATGGTTTTCGGTCAGACACTAAGTAAAAGAGGAAGTAGGTTCATGATTTCTCGCACGTATAACATTCAAGAGTTTATAGATTATGTAAAGGATCGAGATTTATTAGAGATTAAAGAACTCGGAGATCGAGAATATGATTCAGCAATTAACACAAGGAGTCAGGGCGAAAGAAAAGACCGTATGTCCTGTTTTCTTAAATATGCTGAGCACATCAGTGGGCTGCTTTTCTTCATTAACTGTGGAGTAAAACCTGCTGGTATTCCTAATAATATATTCCTGAAGTTTCGACCTATCTTCGAGAATCTCGTGACAAAGAAGCAGATGTTACCCAGTATATTAGATTTCTTTAGTGGTGAATGATCCGGAGGTGATTTAAGCCAGGGATTAGGTTGAGCACTCCTATTCTTGATCAGTACAAGCAAAGAGCGATGAAAATTTTGATTAAATTCAATGCCGGTAATATTCAGATATAAAGGCTTACGTTTTTTTTTCTATTCAAATGAAGGCGATCCTCGTGAACCTTTGCATATTCATATTCGTAAAGGTGAAGCAGTAGCTAAGTTTTGGTTGGCACCTGTACCGATTGTTGCAGAATCTTATGCTCTCACATCATCGGAATTAAAGGAACTATTAAAGGTTGCAGTGAAAAACAAAGAAATAATCAGGAGATATTGGGATGAACACTTTAGTCAGTAAACCTCTCGCTATA
Organism: Candidatus Hatepunaea meridiana; assembly: GCA_030765125.1. Taxonomy (GTDB): domain Bacteria; phylum Electryoneota; class AABM5-125-24; order Hatepunaeales; family Hatepunaeaceae; genus Hatepunaea; species Hatepunaea meridiana. The sequence goes on along the minus strand of JAVCDD010000114.1, from coordinate 12,198 downwards.
AGTTTGCGATTTAATGAAGATACAATGTGGTTAGCGCTTGCTGATGGCAGGGAATTGGGAATACCTTTGGCATATTTCCCACGATTACTGAATGCCACACCCGAAAAAAGGAAAAGATATACCATTAGTGGTGGAGGTTCCGGTCTTCATTGGGATGATTTGGATGAAGATATATTGGTGGAGAACTTGCTGCTGGGAATTGGTGATGTGCAGGCTAACAAGATTCCGGATTCGCGAAGTTCTAACTACGAACTTACAACATGATAGTCATGTGGCAAAAGAAAAAACCGATAAAACTATAAGCGTCGAAACAATCGCTATTCACCCATTAGACGATCAACATTCACCCACAATTGAGGAATTAGCTGAAACACAAGGCGTTTCAGTGATGTCAGACGTTGAGGCTTTATTCGGAACTTGGCCCGGTGAGAATGACGATGGTTTTGAAGATGCTATACATAAGCTCAGACAACGCGATGTTAGTGAGAAATATACTTTGACTTCCTCATGTACGAAATAGCCCTACTATCCCCCCATTAATATTATGACCCAACAAAAACACGGTCTCCCCGGCTTCGCCGTCCGCCGCCCAATCACAATGCTGATGCTGTTCCTCTCCTTATTGGTCGTCGGCACCGTTGCCTGGCGTGGAATTCCGTTACAACTTTTGCCCGAGGGCTTTGATCCGCCTTTTCTCTATGTCTGGATGGTGTATCCTAATGCGAGTCCGGTGGAGAATATGGAGCGTATTGCGATTCCTGTGGAGGGTTCGCTCTGGACAGTTCAAGGCACAAAGAAGATTCGAACCCGTTCAAGAGATAGAGGCTGTGGGATTCTGATCGAGTTCAAGCAGTCGGTCGATATGGACGTGGCATATCTATCGGTGCGGGATCGGCTGGAGAGGGCGCGTCCGGAACTGCCGGATGATCTGCGGTATATCTATATATGGCGGTATTCTGAAGCGGATGAACCGATACTGTATTTCAGTATATCCATTAATGGTAACTATAACGATCCGTATCGTCTGATTACAGAAGAGGTTGTCAAGAAGATTGAACGCGTTGACGGCGTAGCTAAAGTCGAGACGTGGGGCAGCAATGCGAAAATGATCAGGATTGAATTTATTCTGGACAGACTAAAAGCTTATAACATTGATATTGCTGATTTAATGCGGGAATTGAGAAGGGCGGACTTTGCTATTGCCGGTGGTAATATTGTTGAAGGTGACCGCAATCTTTTAATACGTGCAGATGGTCGGATTGGTAGTCTGGAAGAGATAGCGAATCTTCCAATACGTCGTCAACCCACCGCGGTTGACGGCAAAACCGCAAGCGTTGCTGTCAGGGACGGCGCCCCGACAGCGGGTGTGAGCACTGGCAACAACCTGCACTTACGCGATATTGCGAAGGTTTCATACTCCGAACCTCGAAGGAGTTGGATTCAGCGCGTCGGCAGGCAGGAAGCGGTTGAAATCGGTGTCTACAAGGTTTCAGATGCGAACACTATTGAACTATCAAAGGAACTGAACAAAACCCTTAAAGGAATTGCAAATGCGCCGATTATGGCGGGGATGCACTTTGATTTCCTGTTCGATCAAGGTGACTATATTGCACAATCTTTGAACAATCTTCAGGAAGCCGGTCTATGGGGCGGTTTATTCGCAGTTATAGTTCTCTTTATATTCCTGCGGCGTTTCCGTATGACGCTCTTTATTGCATTAGCAATCCCATTATCGTTGCTTACGACGGTTATTTGTCTCTATTTTATGGGTTGGTCGCTTAACGTCATCACGTTATCCGGGTTGATGATCTGTGTGGGATTAGTGGTTGATAATGCGATTGTTGTAGTCGAAAGCATTCACACTTCACGCCAGCAGGGAATGCCGCACAAACAGGCCGCAACCGCTGGAGCTTATGATGTTGGTCTGGCGATTACTCTTGCCACTTTGACAACTATGGTCGTTTTCCTGCCGATGATGCTGATGAGTGGTGACAGGATGCTTGCGTTCTTCCTGCAAAGGGTGGGATTGCCGGTGATATTTGCGCTGCTTGCCAGCTTAATGGCAGCTATGCTCTTTATACCGTTGGCTGTTCATCGTTTTGCGCTTTCTGGAAGCCCTAAAAAAAGTGTGAAGAAACTTTGTCATTCCCGCGAAGGCGGGAATCCAGGAAATGATCCTAATTGCAAGCTGGATTCCCGCCTTCGCGAGAATGACAAAGATTGTATATCAAATGACAAAGATTATGTATCAAAGGAATCAAAGTGGATCAAACAGGGATCGCAATTAATTGAAAAATCAGTTCGCTGGGTATTAAACCATAGAACCGATACGTTCTTATTATTGGTTCTTCTGATGGCGTCTATTTCCATACCGATGCAAAAGGTTGTTTCCACCGATCAGGAAAATAGTAATATCAATGACCTGCAATTCGGTATGCGTTTTCCGGCTTATTACAGTCTGAATGACATTGATTCAACTATGACATGGTTCGAGGATCAACTTTACGAACGTGCAGTGCAATATGATATTAAAACAATTGTAACCGGCTTCAGACGTGGTTTTGGCAGAATAAGGGTCTTTATGAACGATGAACCCGATAGAGTATGGTTTATGCAGGGACTACGGAAAATAGTTAGAAAGCTTGGACTTATAAAATCAGAAACGCTCGAACGTAAGGAAATGGTTGAGGACTTGAAGGAATGGCTTGAGCCACCACCTGATGTGAAAATGTATACAAGCTGGCAATCCGGAACCGGTGAAAAAGACGAAATATATGTAACTGTTTATGGGGAAGATACAGAAAAGTTGCTGCATATTGCCGAGGATGTAAAGGGGCGTTTGGATTTGCTGCCCAAAGCGATTTCAGTAGAAATTGATCTTGAAACAGCAGCGGATGAAGTGAAGATACAATTCGACAGAAGCAAAACATCACGTTTCGGAGTCGATCCGTTTCAAGCGGCAACCGGTCTCATCAGTTTAATAAGAGGCGTCAACCTGCCGGATGTCAGAATTGATGGCTATGAAATCAGCGCAGTTGCTGAATTGCGCGAAGAAGATAGAGCTACATTAGCACAGGTTATGAATTTACCCGTCGGCGGGGATAGGGGAGAGGTGATACGACTGGATGACGTCGCCAGCGTTGGATATGGGCAAGGATTAGGGCAGATAACGCGTGAAAACCGCCGGACCCGCATCAGGTTAAAGATCACCACCACTGAGGATGACCTGCATGAATTATCTAAGTCTATAGATAATTGCTTATTCGGGTTATCTCTGCCACCAGGCTATGAATGGGGTAAGGGAAGACGTTTTGAAACCGTTGAAGAAGCCGCGGGTGAGCGCAGTCAAGCCTGGCTGCTGGCGATAATGTTTGTCTTTCTGCTAATGGGAGCGCTTTTTGAATCATTCCTGCTGCCGTTCTGTGTTATAGTTACGGTGCCGTTCTCGTTCTTCGGTGTATACTGGTTTCTGTTCATGACCGGCACACAATTCGGTATAATGGCAGGAATAGGTGTTATAATCCTGATTGGTGTGGTTGTCAACAATGCAATCGTTCTTGTTGATCGAGTAAATAAACTTCGCAAACAGGGATATGACCGTGATGAAGCGCTTGCAGTTGCATCACGCCAGCGTTTCAGACCGATTGTAATGACCGCACTGACGACAATTATGGGACTTGTGCCGATGGCGGTTGGAGACGCGGCATTGGTTGGGATTCCATACTCACCGATGGGTAGAGCGATAATAGGGGGGATGCTGTCCGCTACAATAACAACACCACTCGTTGTACCATTGGCTTATAGTATTATTGATGATTTCAAGAATTGGTTGAAGAAGTATACAAAACTATCTGTTTAACCTTCCGCAACTGGTAGGACAAACATTCCTGTCTGTCAAACCTTACTTGGGGAAGGTGGACATTCTTGTCCGTCACATTATAGAATTGAAAACAAGGTAGGTGACAGGAATGTCCCCCCCTCCTCAGTGATTATTACTTGACAAAGCAAGAGAATAGTATTACTTTACTATGTTAAATCAATCGGGGCGTGGCGCAGCCCGGTAGCGCGCATGGTTCGGGACCATGAGGTCGCTGGTTCAAATCCAGTCGCCCCGACTAGTTGGTATTTTGAATTTTGAGTGCTGAATTTTGAATTAAAGAAAAGAGTATGTTATTTCTATACATTAATATTCAATCAAGATTGTAACAACGTCATCAGAAGAGATATTCGTTCCCACGCTGGAGCGTGGGAACAAGATTAATTGATGACAATTCAAAACTCAAAATTCATAATTCAAAACAAATACTTGATATTCACCGCCGCACCGTTAAGCGTGGCGGTTTCTTGGCTTAAAAGGTTATTAAATGGATAGTTATCCTTTCAATAAAATAGAACCCAAATGGCGTAAATACTGGGAAGATAACCATATTTACGAATCGCATCTTGATGATATGTCAAAGAAAAAGATGTATGTCCTGGTGATGTTTTCATATCCTTCCGAAAAGAAGATTCATATCGGTCACTTGTGGAATTATGGAGGCGTAGATACATTCTCACGGTTCAAGAGAATGCAAGGCTATAACGTCTTTGAACCGATGGGATTTGATGCGTTTGGTCTGCCGGCTGAGAACTTTGCAATTAAACACGGTGTACATCCTGCAGTAACTACTCACAACAGCATCAACTCAATTCGTGAGCAGCTTAAACAAATCGGCGCAATGTACGACTGGGATCGCGAGGTCGACACATCTAAGCCTGAATACTATAAATGGACACAATGGTTATTCCTGCAGTTATTCAAGACAGGCGCTGCCTATCGCAAGCAAGCGCCCGTTAACTGGTGTCCACAATGTCAGACGGTTCTGGCAAACGAGCAGGTTGACGCGGATGGAAGTTGTGAACGATGCGGAAGTAAGGTCAATACACGCGATCTGGAACAGTGGTTTTTTAGGATTACAGATTTTGCAGATCAGTTGCTTGAAGGATTAGATGAACTCGATTGGCCCGAAGCAACCAAATCTATGCAAAGACACTGGATAGGACGATCTGAAGGCACAGAGATAGATTTCCAGCTTGAAGATTCTAATAAAAAAATAAATTGCTTTACAACTCGCGCCGATACGCTTTTCGGCGTTACTTATATTGTTTTAGCTCCGGAACACAATCTTGTCAAAATAATCACAACCTCTGAGCAAAGGAAAGCGGTAGAGGATTATATAACCACCGCCAGGAGATTCTCTGATATTGAGCGTCTCGCTGCAGATCGTATTAAGACGGGTGTATTCACAGGCGCTTATGCTGTAAATCCCGCAAACGGAAGACGTCTGCCTGTCTGGATTGCCGATTATGTCCTTGCGAGTTACGGTACCGGAGCAGTGATGGCTGTTCCGGCACACGACCAGCGTGATTTTGAGTTTACTCAAAAATATGATCTTCCAGTTAAATGGGTGATTGAACCTGTTAACTCAGAAGAAGCAATTTACAAATCGCAAGCTTATGAAACTTATGGAGTTATGCACAACTCCGATCAATTCGACGGATTGACCTCTGAAGCAGGTAAAGAAACCGTTACTAACTGGTTGGAAGAGCGGGAGATGGGTAAAGCTGCTGTCAGTTATAGGTTAAGGGATTGGTTGATCTCACGCCAACGTTACTGGGGCGCTCCGATACCGATTATTCATTGCCCAAAATGTGGTCTGATTCCGATTCCAGAGGAAGATCTACCGGTATATTTACCACAAGAAAACGTTGATTTTACACCTCATGGATCGTCCCCGCTTGGATCCAGCGTGGAATTCATCGAGACAACTTGTCCTGAATGTGGAGAACCGGCAAAACGGGATCCGGATACAATGGATACGTTCGTATGTTCCAGTTGGTATTACCTTAGATACATATCGACCGAATTTAACGATCAAGCATTTGATAGAGAACGGGTTGACCGCTGGCTTCCAATAGATGTTTACATAGGTGGACCGGAACATGCAACAGGACACTTGATTTACGCCCGTTACATATCCCGGTACTTGAACTCTATAGGTGCAATTAATTGCAAGGAACCGTTTAAAAAGCTTATCCATCAAGGTATTATTACCTATAATGGTTCGCGAATGTCCAAATCAAAGGGCAACGTAGTAAATCCTGACGAGTTTGTTGAAGAGTATGGATCTGATTGTTTCAGATTATACCTGATGTTTATGGGAGATTTCCGAACGGGAGGTGATTGGTCTGATGAAGGAATAGTTGGCATTAAGCGCTTTCAGAATAGAGTATGGAGATTAGTTTGTGCTTGGGATCGTAAAGTAAAAACCGTTTCTGATAAAACTTATGATGTAGAACCTGAATTAAGACGGTTGCTTCATTACACTATTAAAGAAGTAACCAATGATTTGGACAGATTCGAATTCAATACTGCCATTTCAAGATTGATGGAGCTTGTTAATGAACTATACAGATATACATCCGAACCGGAAAAGGTTGATATTGTCTTTATGAAAGTTGTTTTAAATACGCTGGCATTATTGTTAGGACCATTAGCGCCGCATTTATCTGAAGAATTGTGGCAACGGTTAGGCAATGAAGGCAGCTTATTTAATCATGAATGGCCCAAGTGGGATGAAACTGCTATCACTCAGGATGTTGTTACGGTAGTTATCCAGGTGAATGGAAAACTTTCCGACAGGCTATTAGTGTCAAAAGGAACCACAAAAGAAGTGATAACTGAAATTGCATTAACATCAGATAAGGTAAAGAGAAGAATCGGCGGTAAACAGATTAAGAAGGTTGTGTTTATACCTGACAAGGTTATTAGCTTTGTAGTTAAATGAATAATGCATATCATCGAAGTTTTGCTGAAAACCATAGTGGTTTGATAGCTATTAACATTAGTTGACATAATATATCTTATCGGACATTGTGTTTTGCTTAAATATCTGCTTAATCAGTTTAATCTGTTGTGAATTAGGCAGATTGAATAACAGCGGTAGACAAGAATGTCTGCCCTACCTACGTATAAACTCATTTTACAAACAGGAGCTGCAACAATGAATGTTGAACAACTAATCAAATTCGTCCACGATAAAAAAATAGAGGTTGTTGATTTAAAATTCTGCAACCTGTTCGGAGGTTTGCATCATATCAGTTTACCGGTTGATATGTTAAACAAGGAACTCTTTAATCGAGGTGTCGGCATTGACGGCTCGTCCATCCCCGGTTTTAAAACTGAACATACCAGTGATATGATGCTCATTCCAGATCCAGCAACTGCTGTTATCGATCCATTCTGGGAAAGACAATCGTTGAGTCTAATTGGCAGTGTATTTGAAACAGAAACCAAAGAACCATTTCAACTTGATCCCCGTCAGATAATCCAAAAAGCTGAACGCTATCTTGCCGAAACAGGCGTTGCTGACCGGAGTATTTGGGGACCGGAGTTTGAATTCAATATATTTGAGTCTGTTTCTATTGCAAATAGCACTCATCAAGCTTCATACCGCATTGAATCATCCGAAGCCGGTTGGAATAGCAAAGAAGGCGGACAAACCAACACAGGTTGTCAAATTCCACATCAAAGCGGATACCAGGCTACTCCTCCGAATGACAAGTACTTCAACCTGCGCGATCGAATGAGTGCTGTGATACAAGATTTAGGTATTAATGTTAAGTATCACCATCACGAAGTCGGCAGTTCCGGTCAATCGGAAATCGAGATTTTGCTAACGCCTGCGCTACAGGCCGGTGATGCGGCTATGATAATTAAATATATCTGTAGAAATATAGCTTGCCAGACTGGTTATTGTATAACATTTATGCCGAAACCACTTTATAATGAAGCCGGCAACGGTATGCACTTTCACCAGCATCTTTTCAATGGTGACAAACCGGTGTTCTATGATGTTAATGGTTATGCAGGTTTATCTGAAACGGCGCTTAATTATGTCGGTGGAATTCTCAAGCATGGACCGGCATTATTAGCAATCACCAATCCTTCAACTAATAGCTATAAAAGGTTAATTCCAGGCTTTGAGGCTCCGATTAAAGCAATATTCGGCGCCGGGAACCGCTCTGCTGCTATACGTATCCCCAAATACGCCAATACTCCTGAAAAGAAAAGAATCGAATTTCGTTCTCCTGATGGTACTTGTAACGTGTATTTAGCCATAGCTGCGCAGCTTATGGCAGGTATTGACGGTATTGTCAACAAAATTAACCCATCAGACCACGGATTTGGTCCTTATGATATTAACATTACAGAGTTACCCCAGAAAGAACAGGATGCAATCCCCAGTCTTCCAACTTCATTGGAAGAAGCAATTGAAGCCCTTGAAGCGGATCACGATTTTCTATTGTCTGGGAATGTATTTAGCGCAGATTTCTTAAACAACTGGATTAGCAAACTGAAACGCGATATTTCCGAAATCAGAAACCGTCCGCATCCATATGAGATGGAATTATATTTTGATGTTTAATTAGTAGACGCGACACTCCTGTCGCGTAACCAGTAGATGCGACACTCCTGTCGCATATTTTTCATCCGCAGATTTCACAGATTACGCAGATTTTCTTAATCTGTTTAATAGGTTATGCCTTTAGCTCAGCAATGTATAAACTTAATAATACCGGAGTAGCGAAGCTTGCTGCGCGTCCACTTAATAATACCGGAGTAGAAAAGCTTGCTGCGTTCTTGCACGGTGGCGCATGCGTGTCTGCCTGCGAGCGCGCAGCAAGCTTCGCTACTCCGGCTGAGCTAAAGGCATAACCGATTCTGCTTAATCTGCTTAATCTGTTGTGAATTTTGAATTGCCTCACGCGACAAGAGTGTCGCGTCTACTATTACAATGGGTTAATCATGAACAATAACTTCAATCGATGCTTTAGCTTAATCAGCCTAACTCTCGTTCTTGTATTCATTTTTTCTAATTCAGCTAACGCAACACCCCCACCCTCCCCGCCCTATAATCAATCGTGGTCTCAAGCAGATGATGATGTAATATACTTACAGATTGACCGCAATATAATAAGAGACGCTCGCCGAGATCTGGATAACTATATCGGACGATTTCGCAGTGTTTGTCGTTTTCTCGATACTATGCAAGAGCATGATCGGGAGAGCAATAACTTCGGGGGACTGCACGAAGGCGAGGGCGATCAGTTGTGGCGTATCGTTGAAACTGATAATACTCAGGAATCGATTAGAGATTGGTGCCTGTTTGCAACCTTCTTCGACGATCCGGAAACATTTCAAGTAAATGTCGATGCTGCCTGGGAATATGCACACAATTATCCTGCTTGGGAAGAAAGCGAACCCGGGGAGATGTATGGTCTGCACAACGCTGGTTGGGGACTGATGGCTGAAATGGCTTATCGTAATGCTTATAATGACAGCCAGCGTGAATACGGTATTCGTTGCGCTCAACATCTTGTCGAGCATACGCCTCGCATCGAACCGGATCAGGAAGACATCCTTATGCCGTTGGTTGCTGGGTGGGCTGCTGGAACACTCTATGAATATGGTATATTTGAAGATAATCAGGATTATTGCGATGCTGCTTTAAGAATTGCCGATGAAGTCAAGGAATGGATTGATGCTGATGAGGACAGACTGAATACCAATGAAATCTGGGCGCTCTGTGGCGGTACTGCAATGTGGGGAGTATTGACCAGCCTTGGCAAAGCCGACTCATCCGAAACAGCCGACTGGGCAACGGAACGCTTGGATAATATGGACGTCTTCGCTGGTCGAGGTCAATGGAATAACTCGTGGAATATCTGGTATTGTCACGCCTGGATTGCAGCCTACCAGTTAACCGGTGAGGAAGATTATCTTGCCAATGCTATAACCATTGTAGACAGCCTATTGGCTCAGGACGGTGATCGTGATGGGGGAATCCCCGCTACCGGCGGCGATGGCGATGACCGCGATCAATCCTGGGTTACCGCTTATACCGGCTGGATGGGACTTAGCAACCTGTTTGAGGTTCTTCCCGAGTTTGATGCTCGAATAGTCAGTCTTGTTGAACCGGTAACCACACGCCCCTGGCCTGTCGGTGAACCGATAGCTATGTCTTTTAACTTGATAAACGCAGGTGCTGCCGAGCAGATCGATATCCCCTTTCATCTGCGTGGCGCTTTGGAGATCGACACAATTGTAAGCGTTGAGGGCTGGGACGATCACTTATTAATGCTTGCTGAACAATGGACGCCGGATGAGGATGGTGAATTTACATTCACTGCCTATTCCAATCACCATAATGATGCTAACCGGGGTGATGATACACTCATGTTTTCACTTACAATTCTTCCGGTTGGACTTCTAAGTCTGAACGCTCATTCGGATGATAATGATCCAATCGGCTGCCGTTTCGACTTTTATAACCTCGATCTTGATTCAACACAAGTATTTCACAGCTATTCCACCGATGCTGAAAGTGGTCATATTGAGGGGAACCTAATGGTCGGGAATTATAGAATAGCGGTTATCCCTGATTTCCCATATCCCCGTCGAACTATTGATTTCTACGAGATTACAGAAGGAAACAATCCCATTAATCTAACCTTTGACCACCCGCCGGTACTCCTAATTGATAGAGATATAGATACTACTCACTCCGCCTATTATAAGGATGCCCTTATTTCCAACGACAGAACCTATTATCACTGGCGATCAATGGACTTGGGCACATTTAGCGAACAAACAGATGGGTTTCATACAGTAATATATTTCACAGGTGATCGTGAGACTGAAACCCTTCTCCCGGCAGACCGTGAAGAGATCGAGTCTCATCTTGCAGGCGGTGGTATGTTATTCATCACCGGACAGGATATTTCCGACGATCTGGCAGATGACTCATTTCTGGAAGATATCCTTCATTGCAGGCATTTGTCGGATGAAGTGAGACGCGGTGTAGTTGATGGCATTGTTGACGATCCTATTATGGATAGTAAGAGATTATTGCTGTTTGGCAGTAGCGGCGCTAATAATCAATTATCAAAAGCAGGGATAGCTCCGATTGGAGAGGGAATTGCTTGCGCCGAGTACTCTTCACATCCCGACACTATGGCTGCCGTGAGGTGGGAGGTTGAATCCGGAGGTCGCGGTATTTTCTTCTCGTTTGGTTTTGAAGCAATAAGTGGCGCGGGGAATACCGCCGATCAACAGGAGGTATTAGGATCAATTCTGAACTGGTTCGAAACACCTCGCTACGTTTCACCAGAATCCAGTGTGCCCCTCCTCCCTACTCATATAAACGCTCTTGCCTACCCAAATCCTGCTAATGGTTCGGTAACGATCAGCTTTTCAGTTCAATTGCAACGATCTAATCAGATTAGGATATTTGACATTAGTGGTAGAATTATCAGATTGATGAATGATGTACAGGGGAAATCAATTGTTTGGGATTGCAAAGATAATCGAGGAATCGTCGTTCCTTCAGGTGTGTATTACTTTGGGCTAAAGGATGGTTATAGGAGTAGTGTTACTTTAATGAGATAAGGAACATGGTTGATTTACAACAACAACCCAGAATGGGTTGAATGTGAATAGCCACCGGTGTAAACCGGTGGAAGGCATAAATCCCGAAGGGAATGAATGTGAATAACGGTGGGTGAAACCCACCGAATCTGATTTCAAACCCTAAAGCGACCCCGAAGGGGTCGAATAATATTGCGTTTCCTATGAAAATAGATGTTCAGCACACTATTACCGGAGTGTCGAAGCTTGCTTCGGTAATACTTAAGCAAGCTTAAGCACTCCGGTTTTCATAGCTCATTGTGTAGGACTGCTCAAGAATATTCAAATGATCCTGAATATAATTCAGAATGAAATACAAATCACCTTACTATCACCAACTTAACATCATCACAAACCTTACCCGCTTCCAATCTGCAAACATAAACACCCGATGGCATATCAGTTGCATTCCAGACTACCGAGTGGCTGCCCTTTTTTGTATACTCGCGGTGCAGAACGTCAACCTGCCTGCCGTTTAAATCGTAAACCTTCAACGAAGTAAAGACCGCTTCAATGAGGACATAGTCAACGGTTGTGCTGCTGTTGAACGGGTTGGGGCGGCGTGGGGATGAGTTCATCAGAGTCGTCAGGCAGCGGCATACCGTTAAGCCGTGCCATCAGACGGTTGATCTTCATCCGTTGATTGACCGCTAATATATTCCGCGACTTTCCGGCAGCATCACCCTCAT
>JAVCDD010000293.1 GCA_030765125.1 Candidatus Hatepunaea meridiana | reverse complement strand
GGGGGGGGGGGTGGATTGGGTTGGGGGGAAGGGAGGCAATCACTAAATATGGGACTTTAAGCAATATTATATATGAATATCTGAAAACGCCTCACAAAAAGCAATAATAATTCATCCAAGCATAAAATTATTGAATAATTTGTGGATTTTTCACAAATTTATGCGTATATATATCGTCAGGTTTAAATATTAAAAAAGAGTATCATCATGCTTTTAGAATTTTCGGTAGAGAATTTTCTCTCGTTTAAAGAAAAAACAACATTTTCAATGTTGCCACATAGTAGTTATAAGGAACATTTGGAAGGTAATGTTACAAATACAGGTGGAAATCGTATCCCACACGTATTAAATTCTGCGGTTGTTTTTGGAGCTAACGCCTCCGGAAAAACAAATCTCATTAAGTCGATAGATTTTGTTAGAGCAAAACTGCTATCCTCTGACAGTTCAGACATAAACGAAAAGTTCTTTAAGTTCGGTTTCAGTAAAATATGTAAAGACAAACCAACATCTTTCTCAGTTGTTTTTCTCACTAACAATATTATATTTGACTATTCATTTTCAATCCATTATGGAAAGATTGTTTTTGAGAAACTTTTACGTCTTGAAAATGAATCGAAGAAACACTGGAAACCTCTTTTTGAAAGATCAGAAAGCCTCGCAGAAGGGATACAGTATTTTAATGCATTTCAAGGTCCTAAGCAAACTATTTTTGAAAAAACTAGACCTGAAATATTATTTCTAAAGTCACTATACGAGTGGAATAATAAGACTATTAGAGATGCCTATTTGTGGTTTAAACATGGTCTTATGACAATCACTGATCCTAATGAAATCGAGGGTATTGGATTATATGGGACACTCCAGGATCTAATTGAAGATGATGATACTTCTCAAAGAATTCAAAAACTCGTTAGAAACGCAGATTTCGGTATTGAGGAAATAAAGGTCAATGCAAAGAATGTAGAATTCTCAGACGATACAAAAATGCCAAAAGGTTTTATTGCCTCCAGTAATTTGCCCGGTATTTTTATTGATGGCAAATCCTCGCAAATTTGGGATGCAAATTTCAAACATGCAGGTATTGATGATAATGGCGATGAAGTTTTCATGAGTTTAGACCACAAGCATGAGTCTTTAGGTACAAGGAAGCTTTTTGCACTGTCTGGTCCTATTATCGATATTCTTCAAAATGGAATAACCATTTGTATTGATGAGCTAACTTGCTCAATGCATCCTGTTTTAACGAAGGCAATAATTGATATGTTTCATGATCCCAAAATCAATAAAAATGGCGCTCAACTAATTTTTAATACACACGATATCTATTTTTTAAATAAGAAGATATTCAGACGAGATCAAATCTGGTTTACTGAGAAGAATAAAAATGGTGCAACAGAACTAATTGGATTGCACGATTATAAGGTTAGAAATGATGAGGCACTTGGAGTAAATTACTTATTGGGTGCTTATGGTGCGATTCCTATTATCAATCATGAAGATCTGTTTACTCCTGAAAGTATCAGTAATGATGAATAAAGGCAAAATTCTTAAGCGATCTAAATCTAAGGGATTTCAAGAGCAATCTCCGGTTCTTATTATCGTAACTGGTCAGACTGAGGAAAAGTATTTTAAGGATCGTATCAAAGATAAACGATATACTTCAATAATTGTTGAAATCGAGAATTCAAAGGGTGATTCAAACCCATTGAAAGTTATTGAGAGATACAAAAACAATAAGTTTCACTCATATCTAATCCGGAAACCAATCTCTTACAAAAGAATTTGGTTTCACATCGATTTTGATAACGAGCCCAATATTAGAGTTAATAGGAAACCACATAAGGATGCAAATTTCAATAATGCTTGTGATATGTTAGAAGAGCAAAATTCAAAATGGAAGTTTCGGGATAAGAAAAGGGAGAAGTACCGTGTTGTCTATTCAAATCCAAGTTTTGAACTTTGGGTTCTGCTACATTTCAAATCCCAAACAGCTTTTATTACCAGACATGATGCATTACGAGAAGTAAAAAAACACTTACCTGATTATGAGAAAGGTTTACGTTATGAGCTATATGCTTCGATTATTGAAAATGAGGTTAATGCTATTGAGTACGCTAAATACTTAGAAAGACATCATCACCAAATTGGTTACGACACCCCAGATTCACGAACACCATCAAGTACTCTGTTCTACCTAATAGAACAACTTGACGATGAATTTAATTGATGGTAGTATACCAAATATCTTGCAGCCTGGGATTCACCAGATAAACACGAGATATAAATCCCAAACCGCAAGGGTCTAAGCTTTAATTAACTTTAACGACATTAACATAGGGGAAACCATGTCTGCAATTGAAGAGTTTAACAACAAAGTAATTGATAAGTTTGTCGATTCCATCACTGACCGAGTATTCCTGATGATACAAGAAGATCGATATCTGATGCTGGAATATTTAAGATTGGTTTCAAATGAATCTCTCGATTCGGTGAATATGAGCTTAGGGAAGGCAGTTAAGAATCGACTGAACCTTGGAAATGCCGAAGAGGAAGAAAAACCTCAAAGTTCATTGATAAAATCATACACAAAGCACGTGATATAGTAATCATAGAAATTTGCGGATGGTAGGTGAGATAGCGTGTAATGCTCCTGCAATCGTGTATAACTGGTTAATGATAATAAGCAGTCGGCGGGAAGCTATTCAGTTGTGTGGGATGGTGGATCAGCGGCGGCGGGGATTTATTTTGTTGGGATGGAAGGGGTTGGGGGTAGTGTTGTTGGGAAGGTTGTTTTGGTGAAGTGAAATTTTTTAGGTGATATTACCTGAGTCACGTAATCCGGTTTCTCCGAAACCGGGGACGCCCTGCAATCTGGTGAAACTAGAGCAACCGTTCAATAATCTTCGCATATTCAGCATCATGTTGGGCAGCTTGCAGGGCAATTGAGGGATGTTGAGGGTTTAGGGATGGATTGGGTTGGGGGGAGGTAGGATTTTTACCGACGAAGCAGTTTAACAAGAGAGATATTTTAAAATATAGTTGGATTAGCACTTCTCAGGGATTACTTTTATGGAGAGGTCTTAAGAATTCTTTTCACTAAATGTTTCAATCTTCAGGAGGTTTCCTATAACCGTTTCATATAAGACAAATCTTGGCACCCAATATCAGGGGAAAGCTGAAGACATCTTCACAAATGAGATATTAGGTAAATATAAAAATGGGATCAATCTCATTCTGACATCCCCACCATTCCCGTTAAATAGAAAGAAAAAATATGGGAATCTCCAAGGGAATGAATACCTCAAATGGTTGTCCTCTTTCGCTCCTCTTTTCAGTGAACTGTTGGTTTCAGATGGCTCGATTGTTATGGAAATGGGCAACTCTTGGGAGCCTAAAAAGCCAATAATGTCGATTTTGCCATTAAAAGCTCTCCTTTCATTTCTGGAAAGTGGTGGCTTGAATTTATGTCAACAATTCATCTGGAATAATCCCGCAAAACTACCAGGACCAGCCCAATGGGTAAATGTTGAAAGGATTCGAGTCAAAGACGCGTTTACAAATATCTGGTGGATGAGTAACTCAGTGACACCAAAAGCAAACAATCGTGAAGTTTTGTCGGAATACAGTGACTCGATGAAAAAATTATTGAAATCTAAAAAGTACAATTCAGGAAAGCGACCTTCAGAGCATAACATTGGAGAAACCTCATTTTTGTCAGATAATTCCGGTGCTATACCCTCAAATGTAATCACAGCAGGAAACACGAGTTCAACTGATATTTATCAAAAATATTGCCAATCAAAAGGCATCACACCTCATCCAGCACGCATGCCAATGAAGATTCCCGAATTCTTCATTAAATTCTTAACTCATCCTGGGGATATAGTTTTGGATCCGTTTGCAGGTAGTAATACAACAGGGTTTGTTGCTGAACAGTTAAATCGAAGATGGATTTCGATTGAAGCCAATAATGATTACATTCTCGGATCAGTTGGCAGATTTTACAAAAACCAAGGTATAAATTAGAATATGGCTAGATTACTATTCAATGCTGAACCTAGATGGTATGAAGAATGGTCTTTGGTTGCTTCATATTATGAAGCCGAATTTGAGAGAACGTTGAGGGAGCACATGGAGTATGTATTTCCAGATTATATTACAATAAGATTTGGGGGTTTTACAATTTATTCAAATAGTCCGAAAGGTAGAAGAGCTGATTTGGCAATGATTAACAGAGACTATAAAGATTGGTGGATTGTGGAAGTAGAGAAAAGTACAGACGATTTTAAACATGTTTTATCACAGGTTGAAGTTTTCTCTCAAGGAATATATAATTCCATCGTTGCTACTGATTACATAATAGAACAAGTCGAGAGGGAAGAGAAAGAAATGCTTGATCCAGGAAAGCTAAGGGAAATGATAAAAACTAAAAGACCAAGTGTTCTGGTGATTGTCGACGAACCAAAACCGAAATGGGAAAAGGATCTGAAAAAATATAATGCAAGATTATGTGAATTTCAAGTATTTAAAAATACAAACGGACTTGAAGCATATCGTCTTAGTGGCAAATATCCGGAAATCTTTTTTTCTGATTCCCATTGTCGATTTCATAAAACTGTCAACAATCTGTTGGAAATCCTAAGCCCTGAGATATTTGAAGATCCAAGTGAGCGAAATATTGAAATCCGTTATAATGAAAAAATTATTGTGTGGGATAAAATTCACGACGGTGGTTCGGTCTTCCTAAGACTAAATGGAAATTTCAATCCTTTACAAGTGAATAAATCATACGTGCTTCATAAAGATTCGCAGGGGAAGTACGTCTTGAAGCTAAACTGAGGTAATAATGGAATTACAATTTGGACCAGAAATTATCGGCTCTTACAGAAGATTGTCTTATAATCACTGGTATGCTCTTGCTGAATTTGTTGATAATTCGACTCAAGCATACTTCAACAATAGAGAAGAACTTGATAGAGAGTTCGAAAAAGCGGATGAAAAACTAACAGTTCGAATCGAATATTCAAATGATGGCCAAAATTCGGTTTTACGAATTATAGATAATTCGATTGGAATGTCAGAGTCGGAATTGGAAAATGCCGTCACGTTAGGAAAACCTCCACTGGATACTTCTGGGCGTTCAAAATATGGTTTGGGTATGAAAACAGCTGCCTGTTGGTTTGGAAATATGTGGCGAATTGAAACCAAGAAACTCAACGAAGACAATATTCACTCTGTTCAATTCAATATACCAGAAATAATCAAAGGGAAAAGGGATTTAAACTTTGGATCAATACTATCAGATTCAAAAAGTGAACATTATACAATAATAGAGATTAAGTCTTTACATCAAAATTTCTACGGCAGAACTATAGGAAAGGTAAAAGATTATCTACGCTCCATGTATAGAATTGATCTAGTTGATTATGAGTTACAACTTTATTGGCAAAACGAATTGTTAAGTTGGGATTGGGATGAGCAAATTTACGATAGATTGATTGTTAATGCAGATGGAACCAAAGCAAAAAGAGATTTCGAGTTTCTCGTTGGTGGAAAAAAGGTCTTTGGTTGGGCGGGAGTTCTAAGAGATGGTAGTAGAGCAAATGCAGGTTTCTCAATAATACAAGCAAATAGAGTGATCAAGGGTTGGCCCGATTCATATCGACCTGAAACTATTTTTGGACCACAAGCAGGCGGGTCAAATGATTTGATAAATCAGAGATTTGTTGGCATGTTGTATTTAGATGGTTTCGAAGTAAGTCACACAAAAGATCAGATTATGTTTTCTGAGGACGAGAAGGAGTATCTTGAGGCTGAACTATTAAAAGAATTTGGCGATTTTAGATCTTTAGCAAAAAGCTACCGTAAGCTTGGAGCAGATGAAAGAGTTTCCTCAAATGTACTTTTTGAGTCTGCTATTAATGAATTTCAATCTGAATTAGAATCTAATGAGATAAAGGATGTCCTATTCACATCTGAAGTCCCACCTAACAGTTTAATAAAGAAAGTAAATAAATCTATAAAAGAAGAAATTATGGATAGAGTTGAATCAACATTTTCTGTAAAAATAAATGAACTTGAAGTAAAACTATATGCTGTAAACGATATGTCACCGAATGATCCGTATGTGATAATTGAATCTACTGAAAAAATGGAAAGAGTTATTATTATTGTTAATAAGGCACATCCACACTGGGTTTACTTAAATAACCAAGAAAGTATCACGAATTTTCTAAGACATTGTACATATGATGGTGTAGCTGAGTGGAAAGCATGTTTTATTGTTAGAAGGCTTGATCCTGATACAATAAAGTTAATCAAGGATAATCTTCTGAGGTTACCTTTTGAAATTGAGAAACATTCAAACTGATATGATTGGTATTGATTCTTAATTTCCTGCTAAATAAATTGGACAGTGATTCATCGTCACGTTGCCCGGTTTCTCCGAAACCGAGGATGCTCCTTTATCACTAATATCAGCAGAATATCATCTTCAATAGCATAAATTACTCGATATTTACCAATCTTGATACGGTACAGTTGCTTTCTACCTTTAAGTTTAACTGAGCCACGTGGTCGAGGATTTTCCTTAAGCTTCATCAGTCTATTCGTAATTCTGCCTGCTGTGACCTCCGGTATCTTATCAAGGTCTCTTTCAGCGCTTGGCGCTAAATCAAGATCGTAAACAATTTTCATAAATCACGCTTGGCTATATAATCCTCAAGGCTAATAGCTTCTCCTGTTCTCTCATATTCCGCAAGAGCTTTTTCAGCATCTTCAATGTCAATGCGATCTTCGAGTTCTTCTAATGCTTCCAGATCCTCTATTGGCACCAGTGCGGCAACATCTTTATTCCGTCGCTTAAGCCGGATGCGTTCTCCATTATACTTCACCTGGTTTAAAGCCTCCGCCAGGTTTTTTCTGATTTCGGCAATAGACATACTTGACATAATAAGCTCCTTTGTTTGTTTTTAAAATAGTAGAAGCGACAAGAGTGTCGCTTGAACTTTCGTATTTCAAAGACATTGCCCAAGCGACAAGAGTGTCGCTTCTACTATTTTAAAAAGGGAATAATAGGTTTGTGCTTTATGTTGATGAACGACAATTAGAATTCCCGTCTAACGACAATTC
>JAVCDD010000361.1 GCA_030765125.1 Candidatus Hatepunaea meridiana | reverse complement strand
CGATGGGAACGGTACGAAAGCTGCGTTGTTTCTGTCAGCGCTTGACAACCTTTGTTGATCCGCAATTAGGCAGCACAGAGAATGATTGTTTTGCTTAATTTGAAATGTAACCTGTTTCTTTTCATAATCAGTTCGAATGTAGTCATAACCCCTTATACCAAAGGCGTGGTAAAGTAAACTTGTTGACATAGGAATTCTTCCACTTAATGGAAGGATAAAATACATAATCAATGAGCTGTTTCCTTAGCTATTATAAAAGAAAAGTACGCATTTGTCAGAAGAACCGCAATTATATCAATCATCAATAATCTCCGATTTGTCTGGAGGTGGTATTACTAACCGACTCTTTTTGAAATTGTATCCATATCCATCTACTAACGAATGAATGCGCACATTTTCTACAGCAATAGGTCCACCCTGCTTAATATCCATTATGTTAGAATGGACAATTTCGCTGCCGTCAACAATAATGACATCCCCGGCGCCAATCACTATCATCCGGTGTTGCTTATTTCAAAACCGTCAGACCGTTACCGTATCAATGGGTGCGTGAGGGTAGAGAGGCTGACGCTTTTGAAACGATAGAATTTCGGTTTTTTGAATCACTCCAGCGTCAATATTTACTGCCCTTCTGACGGTTTCGTTTTGTTGCCAGCTCTCACGACCCGCTATCACAGTCGGTAAATGAACAATGAGAGCAGCGGAGATAGATCGCGAAGCGCTTTCCCAGAGATAGCTTGGTGTATGATCTACGGCATAGTAATCTACCGTTCCAATCTTGAACATTGGATTGTCAAATGAAGTCGGTTTGGCAAAATAGAACCCCATACCTTCGTCGCAACTGACATCGATAATCAGGCAGCCTTGCTTGAGACACGAAACTTCCTCTTCGGTCACGAATTGGGTAGGATGATCAGTTTCTTGAAAAGTTCCGTTTATGATTATATCGGATTGACTGATCAGATCGGTTAGCGGTCGCTTAGTACCATCGTGCTCCACCAACAACATGCGAGGTTCCCCCTCATTGCCTTCCCGAATGTGGACATAATGACAACCAAGTACCTCCTCTCGTACCTCGTGGTCGGGGCGTATAATGCAGATTGTAATATATCTAAACCCACGTGCCTTAAGGGCGTATATTGCCCCACGGCTAACCGCACCAAAACTGAAAATGATCGTCTTGCGCTGGTTTCCGTAGTGCCCATCGATACCTTTCAGTTGTAAGGCATGTAATACCGCACAGTAGCCAGCCATTTCGTTGTTCTTATAGAAGGTGTGGCGGCCAACCTGTTCGTTGGGTCCCCAAACAAACATATCCTCGAAGGCTATGAGCGTCTGCTTCCGATCGATCGCAGTTTGAGTGAGAGCCCATTGCTGTACGCAATGTGGCCAACCCCATAAGATTCCACCTTCACGAAGTTTCTGTAAATCAGATAACACTGGCTTGATAATGATAACATTCCCAAGGTCAGCCAATAGTTCGTTGCGTGTGGCAATGCCACCCGTCTGTGCAGCAATTTCCGAATCTTCGATTCCTAATGGCTCTCCATAGCCTTTCTCAAATATCAGTTGGCGACGCACTTGTTCGGGAAGGCGTAGCAAATGCTCCGGATGGATTGGAACACGTCGCTCATCCTTTTTTTTTGAAGTACCAATGACTCCAAATTTCAATTTACTCATATCATATCCTTTTTCTAAAACCAATTTCGTGAACGGTCCTGACCTGCCCTTACTCTATGAAACCTTTGGATAAAACCACCAGGTTTCCCAATGGAGCATCCATGTTCTTGAAGGCTCGGAATAAGTTTTGCTAACCTTTCGGTGAAACCTTCAATTTTATCTGAGGGACGTTTCTCATACTCATTAATATCTAATGCCATGAATATTGCCAAATGTCGAGTATATCGATTAGGGCCTCGTAATGCTCTCAGCTCTATTATATCAATCATCAATAATCTCCAATTTGTCTGGAGGTGGTATTACTAACCGCCTCTTTTTGAAATTGTATCCATATCCATCTACTATGAATGAATTAGCACATCTTCAACCGCAATGGGTCCACCAAGCTTAATATCCATTATGTTGGAGTGAACAATTTCGCTACCATCAACGATAATAATATGTCCCGTACCGATAACCTCTACTGTCCCATCTCCCTTTATAACAACCCCTGAATCTTCAGCCATACCGACTCCAAAACAAGTTGGATTCGTCGTAACAATCTGAATTAAACGCCCAATGCGACCTCTTGCTAGAAAATGAGTATCAAAAATGATATTCTCCACGAAACCAAATCCAGATGTCGTAAGGACACTTCCTTTTAATAGCCCATCTCCGCTTTCCCCTTCATATATCATTGTATCGGAAAATACGGCCACTCCAGCGCTGGTTCCGACAATAGGACTCCGGATTCAAGCCGGTTTAGAATAGCATCAAGTACTCTTGATCCACCCAGAATAGAGCTAAGTCGTAACTGATCACCACCGGCAAGAAAAATCATATCAACATCTTTGAGTTTCTTAGCATGTACGATATCATTTGCCTGAGCCCTTGTTTTAATGTTCAATATTTCTATTGCAGATGCCCCAAGGGTATTAAATACTTGGCGATAGTCTTTACCTCGTTGCTCTGGTTCCAGGCTTGCGGTGGTGATTACACCTACCTTATACTCGGTCTTTCCGACCTCTTGAACAACTCGTTTAAGTACAACTAAATCATCAGCATTGTCCTCATTCCCGCCAATTGCAATTAAACGTCCCTGAAAAAAATGGTTTCGTCGCCATATTAGTTAATCTCCTTAAGATGTGACCATGCCATGCCGTTTCTGGCATTTGATGCAAATCCATTCTTGGTTAAAACGATGATCCCTACATCAACAGAATCGTCAAATAGAGTCATCGCCTTTTGTGTCGCTTCATCAGGACACATATTCTGTTCCAGACAACCATAAACTTCTCTTGCCATAATTTTCAGCGCAATAAACTCACCATCTCCTTGTGCAGGCAACTGCACCCAGAGATCCGCAGTACAGTCCACACCCGGGAAGAGGTACATCACCAACTCTTCCGATGGCTGCATTTTCAACTCCACCTGAACTTAGCGCAGCAGCAAATGTATTTCCATTGAAAGCAACTGCTCCAACCGTATCGCAAGCAGACTGTTCATTTATTCTTTGTTTCGTTCTAACACTTGAATTGTCTAAATTTACCAGAGGGATATTTTGCTCATCAGCAAAATTCTTGGCGTCGTCCCCAACAAAGAGGATATGTGGAGAATAAAGCAATACGCCATGAGCTATATCAATCGGGTTAAGAATTCCTTCTACGCTTGCGACAGCTCCGAATTTCCCGTTACTCGTCATGCATGATGCATCTAACTGGATGGTGAGTCCATCCGCCCTGAGACGCGAGCCAATCCCTGCGTTAAAACGGGGATCATCTTCCAAATATCTCACAGCTTTAACCACCGCATTTAAGGCTGATTCACCATTTTTCATAAACTCCATTCCGGTTTTCGCAGCCAACTGCGGTCCATCGGAATCTTTTGGATCTGAGCCAGATCCTCCGTGATTCAATATGGCGCGTCGAAATACATTCACTTTCTACCTCAGAATTTTACACATACAGTTTACTAATGTTGATCCATCCGATAGTTCATTATTCCCATTTACGTGACTCATTCCAATACAAATCAAAGGATATTTTTAATCGTGTCGCCTGGAGAGGTTCTACAAAAAATATTTTTATATTCCCCATAATTTCAGGCAAATCTAAAGGGATTCTCTCAAGACCGTTCCTTTTGAGGAAGGCTCTTCATATAATCTGTTTTTGATTATCCAAAGCAAATTTCTCAGTAAGAGCTAAAGGTATATCTTCCGGTACCTCAGTACTTCGTCTCTCGAAAGTACTCCTAATCGCTTCAACCAGAACATCTCCATCAAATTTGAACTGTAATGATATGTTGTAAATATCGAAGAAATCCTTCATCCTACTGTTTTGCATCCCCAAGTCAACCATTGCATGCAATTTCTCCGCAATAACAGTTTCCGGTGGATAGATTCTATTCTTCGGTGGTGACATTCCCAGTAATGTTGGATATTCAGATTATATTGCATCCGGTGTAATCACATCACCAAATCCAATATCAATCTGAAGAGAAACTTTTGCTTTACCCAAGTATCTTGATAGTTTAATTCGTTGCCCGGAGTACTCCTGTTCTTCCCGTATCTCTGCAATATTGACACTCTCCGGATCAAATATTAATCCATCAGGTTCGACTTCACTCCGACATAACTCCTGAAAGATTGAAAATAGGTTATCTGAAGAACTATCACCGAATCCAAGTAAATCCATGTCTCTAGTTGGTCTATAGGTTTGTCCTTCCCAGAAAAAGAATAGAAGTACTCCCTTTAAAACAAACTGGTCGCAGTACTTGGATTGAGAAATTCTATACAGGAACCTCTCCAATCCATATCTTGTCAGGAAAAACTGAAAATCCTCGTTACGCTCCTTACTCAGATTAGACAATCTCTGACGTATAGAGAAAATTTATCCTTCAGTTGGTTGACTCATGACATCGCTTCCAGGTAAGGACGCATGACATTTGTCACTCGACAAATCTTTGCATAACGCCAAAGATCATCATTTGTGCATCGTCGTTCTCGCCGACTTTCCTTTAGCGCTTCCAGAGCAACATCAAGTCCTATCTTGTTCCGATATTTAAAACAATCCACGATTGTCTTTGCAACACTATATATTCTTACATTCACCCCACTCACCACGTGTTCTTCTATTCCTTCAGAAAAGGCAAGACTAGAATACCGCATTCTGCGAATTGGCAGATCCATAATCTTTAGAATAGGGTTCTTGGTTCTTTCGATTGCAAGCCATACTTCATGAGGATGCCGAGATGTAAGGTCATGAAATCTCAGCGCCGATATCAGACATATTACACAATCTGGAACTCTCTTGCTCACTTGAGCAATTGTCCAATGCTCAGTAACATCTGCATTAGGGAGCTCGTATAGCCCTCTTCCAATCCGATGCAGTAGACCTCGTTGATTAAGAAGACTTAGGTAACGACGAGGAATATCAAATCCATCGAGATCACGTGGGCGAATTATTCCTGCCTTGCCAGTGATCTCCAGGACTCTCTCGATATTTGTTTTCTTTGACATCATTCCTAAAAGTATTCCACTTGTTCACGCTTGGTATATATATAGGAACGAATGGATCAAAAGTCAAGCCTGAACACCAAAACCATCGTCAATTTCATCACATTAAACTTAAATTCCGAGTAGTCCAGTTATTTCTTTCTATATTCGCCTCTTGCTATCCTGACAACTTCACCGGTCTTTATACTGATCTTTAACAGTTGAAAAATCTCACAATCTCTAAGTTATTGAAAATACAATACCGATTCTGTAAAATTCAACTATTTTGGTAAAAACGTGGTGCCACAGATAACAGTATAACTAATTGTTTATATAAAATGATAAATAATATTTCTGTGGTGTCAATAATAACTTGGCATAAAGATGTTTTCTAACTAGTGTCTGACCGGAAAGCCCCTTTTTTGTCATTCCCGCGAAGGCGGGAATCCAGATAACTTATTGTTTCTCCTGGATTCCCGCCTTCGCGGGAATGATAAAAAAGGGTTAATATCCAGAAAAACGG
>JAVCDD010000161.1 GCA_030765125.1 Candidatus Hatepunaea meridiana | reverse complement strand
GCATTAAAATTTCCGACCAGGCAATGAAGGCGTTGAAATTAGAGAAGCATGAGTTCCATGGGGAATGGAACTACACGATTCATTCATAGCAATTCCGATGAGTTATTAATTTCCGCTTCCTAAGTACTGATTTCTGGATGATGGGCAGAAGAAGAAATGCCGTTTACCTGAATATCGGATCCGTCGATGAACCGGAGATGAGTGAACCGTACTCCATCGATCATTTCAGAATGATTCAACCCTTTCCGTATGATATTAACGGTGATGGGCGAGCCGATCTTATTAACGGGTACAGGTTTATGTTGAATACGGGTGAGGACGAACTGGAGAATATGTGGGATCGACAGGTTTACTGGGGAATGGGTTTGAACTCTATTTCTGCCTTGTACGACTTTGATGATGATGGAGTATTAGATCTGGTTAAGGGCATCGATCTGAATTTTATCGATGGCGGCAGGTGGCGGTTTGATCAGTATCAACTTACTGAAGCAGGCTGGAGAGATTCGCAATTCTTCGGGTATGATTTCGGTGAATTTACTCCCGACGATTGGACCGAATGCCGGGCATTGAAGGTTGTCGAAATGTTTGAGGAGGATAGCCCTTGTCTGTTGAAGGTTGTTTATTCCGAATTCAATGCTCCCAGACACAGATTGACCCTTCTCGAAGACATTAACGACGGTGATCGGTGGAACTGGCAGCCTGTCAGGCATTTTTTTGATGATGTTATAGATACTAACCTGGTTTATCAGACGCCGTCCTTCGGCGATCTGGATAGCGACGGTGATCAGGATATGGCTATGTTGGAAGGCGCGCATTCCGATTCGCTTGGAATTGTGTTTTATCAGTTGCGACTTGATGATCGCGAACCTTCGTGGGAGGTGCTGGAAGATTGGGGAAATGGACTGGATACAGTTTCATTCACGATGGTCAGTTTCGCCGACCTGGACTTGGACGGGGATCTCGATCTGGTTGGCACGTATTTGACGGAAGATCGGCAAGAGCGTGCCATCCTTTTCCAGAATACAGGAGATCGTAACAGTCCGGAATGGAGGTATGTGCAGGATGCATTTGCCGAAGGCGGTCCTGAAACAGAAGCGGTAATACTGACTGCCGATGTAAATGGAGACGGTCTCCAGGATATACTAACTGAAAGGCTCTGTTACATCAATGCGACACAACACTCCGTTCACACTGCAGTTTTAACACCGGTATTATTTACATTAAACACATTCCCGAATCCGTTTAACTCGACGACAACAATCCAGTACAGCCTTCCAACACCTTCGCAAGTTACACTGGGAATTCATGACCTTGAAGGATGTAGGATTGCAATGTTAGTTGATGAATTCAGTCAAGAGGGGATTCACAGGGTAAATCTGAATGCTTCTGATTTACCGACTGGGCTTTATTTCATAAACCTGAATGCTTCAGGACGTTTGTTTACCAGGAAGTTAGTTTTGATTAAATAGGAGAAATAAAAAGTGCATCAGAAACTATTAGTCTCAATTATTGTATATGTAGTTTTGAGTTTCAACTACAGTCTCTTCGCACAGAATGGCATTGAAAAGATAGGGCAAACCTATAACTATTGGGACTTAGCAGATCGGATTGAAGTTCAGGGAAATTATGCCTATGTTGCAACATATAGAACGGGGCTTCAAGTGATCGATATCTCTGATCCGGAAAACCTTAATACTGTCGCTGTCCATGAAATCTCAGCATCTATCTACGATCTCACTATTTCAGACGATCTGATTTGCGTCGCTTGTTACGATACCGCTACGTTTTTTCAGTTAATTGATATCTCTGATCCGACGGAACTAGTTTTGCTGTCGCGGATTGACTCGGCAGACAGTGCCTCAGTTGTCACAGAAATGTCCTTTCAGGATGACCTTCTATTCATATCAATTTCCGGAAGGCTTGAGATTTATGATATCTCTGATCCAAATGAACCCTCACTGGAAAGTTCAACTGAAATACGCGGTCCATATAGTTGTGAATTTGCGGTTGCAGGTGAATTTTGCTTTATAACGGAATACTTGGACCAGATCGGAGAAAACATCCTTACGCTGCTGGATGTTTCAGACCCTTCCAATCCGCAGATTGTGAATGAAGAAGTTAGCGATCATTATTATGATATATTTGTGCGCGGTGAATATGCGTACTTTTCCTCCGGGTCCGAATTGACAATATTGGATATCTCAAACCCGGAAGAACCTGAAGATGTAGGTTTCATAAATAACGATGATCAATGGGAGGGATTCTATATCAGTCTGGGAGATGGCTATGTCTGCCTCTCGGGTCGTCAGGACATCTGGCTGATAGACATATCTGACGTAGCAAATCCAACCGTAGGCGGCATAATCACCGATCTTTACGACCCGTACAAGGGATTTACAGCAACTGGCGACAGGGTTTACGTGGTAGACCGGGCGATTACTATGGGAGCTTACGATGTTACCAACCTCGACGAGCCGGAATTACTCGGTACATACCCATTTCAAGGTCACCTGCTTGAGGTTGAAGTTGCAGACGATTGCGCATATGTACTTGGTGATGAAGATGGCTTGCATGTTGTTGACATATCGAATCCTGCCAATCCGGTTGAATCCAGCGTCCTGAATACACCCGGTGATCATCTGAATATTGCTCTACAAGATGATTTCTTATATCTCGCTAACGGTCAAAACGGAATGTTGATTATCGATATTTCCGATAGTGAAAATCCTGAAGTTGAGGGATCAACGGATGCGATCTATGCTAGTAATATAGTACTAAATGGAGACTATTTATATGCATCAAACAGCCAATCAAATGTTTATATCATTGATATATCAGATCATACATCACCTGTAATAGTGGATTCTATGAGAACAACGTATTGTGTTGGGAATATGTATATTAATTCAGGACGATTATATATTATCTGCGCCCAGACCCTTGATTTTGGAATGTTTGAAGGTCAATTGCGCATATATGATATATCTGAACCATTAGAACCTCAACTGCTTGGAACATATGAAACAGAACACCTTTTATGTGAAGTTGTAGCACAAAATGATGTTGTCTATATTGCTTATTCTGAGTTCATAATGGCATACTGGAGTTGTTTTTCAGCAGTGATGTCTATTGATGTTTCCGATCCGGAAAACCCTGAATTAATTGACCAAACTGATATAAAGGGGAGTATAGAGGATTTGGCAATGAATGAATTTAATCTTGTTGTTGGGAATTCATTCTGCGGAATTAGAGTCATTGACATTACAAACCCGAGAAGGTTACGCGAAAAGGATTGCCTTCTCACACCTGGATCGGCTTGTGGAGTTGCTATTTCAGATCAGAATGTTTATGTTGCAGATTATACGAATTTGAGCGTCTACAATTGTTCTGAGGCGTTTATGGTTGAAAAATCAGGCACTGTTTTTCCTGAGAAGATATCGCTACTTCCCGTCTATCCCAACCCCTTCAACTCAACAACCACTATCAAATACAGCCTGCCTTTCCTGATTTATGTTTCGTTGTGCGTATATGATCCGCTTGGAAGGCAAATAGGCACGTTGTTTGAAGGCTACCGACAACCCGGTATTCATTCCACAAACCTGAACGCTGCTGATCTGCCGTCTGGCTTATACTTTGTGAAGCTAAACGCTGGCGGACAAGCCTTTACGCAGAAAGTAATGTTAGTAAAATAGAGGAAAATTGTAATGAAAACATTAATCACCGCGATGCTTGTCGTGATTGTTGCTATCGGCTGTTCAGCTATGTTTCAATCTGGTTCAACAAGCGTCGAATCGAAGTACACTCGCAAGGATTTCAAAGCTGCAAAGGACACAATCAGCAATAGAGACTCACTTCTTGTTCTGTGCAGGAATTATGCGAAAAATGCTACAGGTATCAACGCTGTTCGGGACGTTCAGGACTCCTGGATGGAACTGAACAGCAAAGACGCTCTGGCATACTACAAAGAGGAGTATCGGAATAATCCTCAATCGGCGATATGCACGTACCTATACGGTCGCCTTCTTCCCAACCGCCTTGAGAGATTGAAGATGGGACGCAAGACAATAGAACTCGCCCCGGATTGGTCTTACGGTTACCGGCTGGCGCTCTATTGCTACTATACGCACTTGTTCCTGGAACAGGGCGATGCTGAGACAATCGACAGCCTGAAAACCACTTTTTCAGGGGACGAGGAGTTATTCTATAAGTTTGATGCCATGTATAAAGATCGGTGGTTTAATGGTAAAATGATGTTTCACTATTACCTCTACAAAGGGGATGTCAATGGGGCGAAAGAGGAATTGGACAATGCGCATACCTGGAACTGGAGCTGGGTGAAAGAAGCTGAAGAACTACTTAGAGCGAAAACCGGAGAATATCCTAAATCGGAAGGCGATGATTCCAATAATTGAAATTGAATGACATTCCCTCAGATCTTGGCTTTATGTGATCGATAATAAGAGGACTGTTGTTTACGCAGAAAACAGCGTTTGTAAAATAAAAAGGAGAAGCCAATGCATAAAATTATCCTGTTAATCCTGTTTATCCTGTCAATTATTATAACCTGGAATGGACTATTTGCTCTCGATTCGGAGAATATCGAATGCGATAGCTGGACATGGACGATGTTGGACAAGGGGATGGATGTTGCCATGCAGGGTGATTATGCCTATATAGCTGGCGGATACACCGGATTGGAGGTTATTGATATATCAACTCCGGAAAGCCTGTTTGTAGCGTGTAACTACGATGAGAGTCGGATATTTGCCACCAGCCTTCATATCGAAGACAACATTGCTTATGTTGGCGCAGGGGAAGATGGACTCTGCATCGTGGATATTTCCGATCCGACGTCGCCTGAAGAGATATCCCGCATCGATACCGACAATTTTGTAAACGATGTAAACATCTTGGGAAATCTGGCATACGTGGCAGATATGGAAGGTGGTTTAAAGATAGTAGATATCTCAGATCCTGGAAATCCGGACTTGATCAGACAATGCTTTGAAGATTGTATCATTTCCGGGATTTTCATCCAGGGAAACTATTTATATCTGGTCAATCCATATCCCGAGCACGAATTAAGCCTGGTTCTGATTGCCAACATCCGCAATCCGGAACATCCATCTGAAGTTGGAGCATTTTACAGCGGTGATTTTATCGAAGATATCTGTCTTCATGGTGATTATGCTTATATCACGACGATTTTGGAAAGTGGTCAAGATTGGGGACCGTATTATTTTAGTATTTTCAACATCTCCGATAAAAGAAATCCACGCTGGATTGGGAACTGCCAAACCAGCTCTGTAACAAGAGGACTAACAATTTCCGGAAATTACCTTTATGCAGCGACCGGCTGTCTCGGTCATTACGGAGACCGTGATTATGCATGCTGGGGCGCTGTGGACATTCGTCGGAACATCACCTAATGCACTAAAGACGCAGATTTGGACAGCATTGATCGCTATTCTTGTCTTAAAGTACTTAAAGCTTCGTTCACAGTTTTCTTGGTCGCTCTCGAACCTTGTGGCATTGT
>JAVCDD010000102.1 GCA_030765125.1 Candidatus Hatepunaea meridiana | reverse complement strand
CATTACTTTGTTAAGTATCAATATTGGTTTTTATAATTGTTTGAAACATTAAAAGTTCCGCGTAGGGGCCGATTTATCGAGCCCTTTTGCATAAGTAGAAGGGGCTCAATAAATTGGTCCCTACGCGAAATTCGCACTTAACAAAGTAATGCTAACATCAGGCTTGAGACAAGGTTGACTATCATAACTCAGAATCACTATTTAGTTAATTTTCTCCTTTTTTAGTCGCATCTGCGACATATCATTTCCAGTGCAATGATAAGACATTATGAAATACGATTCAAGCGTTGTGAACAGTTTATTATATTTATAAAAAAAAAGTCAGGTTAAAAGTTCTATAAAGTCTCTGCAAATTGTACAGAACTACTTGAAATATTATGTCAATTGATGTATAAAACTCGTTATTTATTCCATTTTTTAGTTTACTTTTCGCTATTGAAATTGTATATTAGGCGTTATAAAAAGGTAAACCGCACTGCTACCTCAGATACATCAAACCGCTTCTTTGATTTCTTAAACGTATCCTGAAGAGAATAACAACAAATTAGCTCGTTGCGTCAGGTGTTAAAACCTGACATAACTATGAATTAGTAAATATTTTCAAAATAAAAAGTCGTTGTGTCGAGTGTTAATACCTGACACAACAATTAGGGAGATCTTTATGAAACGTTCTGCTACCGTTTTCTATCTACTCGTTTTATCTATTCTGCTAACGAGTAGTCTTGCTATTGGGCAACATTTTGAGCCCGCAACAGATGAAGGCACTTCACACTCTCTTCTCATTCAATCAGTTGCTGTTAATGATGAAGATTTGGTGGAAGACGACGAAATCGGCGTTTTTACGCCTGATGGCGTGTGCGCCGGGGCAATGACCATAAGCGATGACGCTCCGTATGGTCTAACAGCTTTCGGCGATGATCCAATCACAGACGATATAGTAGAAGGCTTCCTTAACGGTGAGGCTTTCTCTTTTAAATTATGGGATGCTTCTGCTGAACAGGAATATGACGCCAATCAAGAGTTTGGTGAAGGACCTCGACAGTGGACCTTGAATGATGTGACAGTAATTACGCGATTGTTCTTTTTTGGAGAACCAATCCCTGTCATAGATATCCCTACCGATGAACATGACTTCGGGGAAATGGGTGTCGATTACACTGCTGAATGGACACTGACCATCTCTAACATAGGGTTCGGTAATCTGACTATTGAAAACACAAGCGTTGACGAGCAGTCATTTGATACAGACTTCGAAAACGAGGTCACCCTTGAACCGGATGAAAGCTTTGATCTATTGGTAACATTCACACCCCGTAGCGCTCAGGATTTTGAAGGAACTCTCACCATAACGTCCAATGATCCTGCAAATGAGGAATTAACCGTTTCCCTTAGCGGAACAGGCACTAATAACACTGTTCCGGAAATAGTCCTTTCCCGTGAGGAGATTGACTATGAGGAGTGGCCTGTTGATCTATCTGAAACACGCATAGTTACGGTCTCCAATGAAGGTACTGGCGATCTGACAATAAGCGACATCTCTGCCAATCTGGATGCTTACACTACCGACTGGAATGGAGAAGATGTTGTTCTGGCGCCGAGGAGTAATTTTGATCTTACTGTAACATTTGCTCCGGAGGATGAAGAACGTTATGAAGGAACCCTCACCATTACCTCAGATGATCCCAACGACGAAGAAGTAACAGTCGCTTTATTGGGAACCGGTATCGAGTTTGAGGGACATTTTTGGTTCGCACGAACCGCTGCCAGCCATTCTCTACTGATGCTTAGTATTACATTGAATGGCGAACCGTTAGTCGCTGGTGACGAAGTTGCCGCAATCACGCCGGATGGCGTATGTGCAGGCGCTGTAGTTATTGAGGATCCTACTACTGAGGATGAAGAACCTGTAGGCTTTGGCGCCTGGCAAGAGTACGAAGACCTCGATGGATTTGAGATCGGTGATTTAATACGTTATCGCCTTTGGGATTTGTCTGCAGAAATGGAAATAGACGCTACACCTTCGTATGTGTCAGGTAGTGGTCGTTTTGCAGGTAATGATGGCTTATCTGTATCTCGACTTACCGCTGAAGCGCCTGAGGAACCGCAGATTAACGTATATCCCAACACAATTGAATACGGACAGATTGCCGTTGAACATTCTGACGAACAGTTCGTTCATATCAGAAACATCGGCGGTGAAATCCTGCGTGTATCCAACATTGAAAGCAGTGACGAAGATCATTTCACGGTGGACTTTGAGATCGGCTTTGTAATTCAACCTGATGAAGAAAGATATATAGGTGTAACCTTTGCACCTGCTGAAGCTCAGGAATACGAAGCCGAATTAACAATAATATCTAATTCACCTGATCGCGAAACCACAACGGTAGCCTTGACAGGTGAAGGTATCGAAGCAGGCGCTATGATTTCCGTCAGTGAAAGATCGCACGACTTCGGTACATTAGTAATTGGAGAAGCTGCAGTGTGGGAACTGATTATTTCTAATATTGGCGCAGAAAACCTGTCAATAGACAGTGTCGTTTTAGATAATGAGGTTTTTACGACTAATTTCCCCGATGAAGCACAGGTACTTGAACCCGATCAGGAAATCACCGTTGAGATTACCTTTGAACCGGTTGATGCAGAGTACTACAACGGTATTCTAACAATCTGTAATAACGATCAGGATGAAGATGATGCTACATATGAGATAAGCCTGCGTGGACGCGGTCGATATATCCCTGATATCCGCGTGCGACCGAGTTCCATTATCATACGTGACGTGGAAATCGGTAATTCGGTATCACGTGACATAACTATCTCCAATGAAGGGGAAGATGTTCTTAATATTGCTGACATCGGAATCGAAGGACAGTACTTTACCGTTGACTTTGATGACGCCTTCACAATTGATGCTGATGATAACTATGTTTTCCAGGTTCACTTCAGCCCGGAAGAAGTTGGCGGTTACGATGCCGTCTTAACGATTATTTCTGATGACCCCGATGAAGGAACCGTTGAGATTGAAATTCGCGGTTATGGAATATACATCAATCACCCGCCTGAGATCCCACATCCAATTGAGGACATCGTCCTACCCGAGGATTTCGAACCATTTATCGTAGCGGACCTCGATAATATTTTCTTTGATCCGGACGAAGACGAATTAGTATTCGAAGCATCGTCAAGTGATCCTGACAACCTGATTATCGAACTCAGGGAAGGGAATCAGCTCTATATGGAGAGCGCTCTCAACTGGTTCGGAACTGCTACGGTTACAATAATTGCAGACGATCAATATGAAGATGATGGTCGAGACTTAGGACCCGTCAGAAGGTTACATTCGACAGGTGATGCAGGAATGAATCCACGCCGCGATGACCAGACACCTATGGAATTCGATGTAGAGGTTGAAGAAGACAATGACGATCCTATCTGGGATGAAGTCCCTGATGACATTGAAGAAACAGAAAATACACTTATTGAGTTCACCCTATCCGGTTCAGACGTCGACGAAGACGATCTGATCACAACCTACGCTTCTGATGACATCCCCAATGCGGCTGAATTTACCGATAACGGCGATGGTTCAGGATCATTCTCCTGGCGAACCAATTACATGGACGCTGGTCAATATACCGCCGTATTTACATTATCAGACGGTCAAGCGGTAGATGTTGCCGAAGTGAACATTACAATCACTGACGTTAACCGTGCCCCTGTGTGGGTAGACGGATTACCGGAAATCATTGAATATAATGAAAATGATTTAATAGAAGTATCTTTCGGCGGATCAGATCCGGATGATGATGACCTAACCGTAACATATCAATCTGAGGATCTCCCGGACGATGTTGAATTCACCGATAATGGTGATGGTACGTGCTCCGCTGTATGGCAGACAACATTCGATGATGCAGGTGTATATCATGCAACCTTCACTTTATCGGATGATGAATTTAATATTGATTATAACGTCGTAATTAGAATTAACAATTTTAACCGCACCCCCGTCTGGGATGATATTCCGGATCCTCAACAGGTTGACGAGGGTGCTACTGTTGAATTTAATATAACCGGATCCGATCCGGATGGAGATGATCTCGCAATTACTTATAATCCCGGTGCGGATCCAGCGCTTCCTGATGATGCATTTACCGATAACGGAGACGGAACAGGATCGTTCCAATGGGAAACTTCCGAAGGTGACGATGGTGAATATATTGCAACCTTTACACTTTCCGATGGTGATATGGAAGTAGATGCCGAAGTAATTGTTACCGTTGGCGATGTAAATCAACCGCCTGTATGGGATGAGATTCCGGAAACCATTGAAGGTGATGAGAATTCCACTATCGAATTCAGTGTCCGCGGTTCAGATCCGGACGAAAATGACTTGACTATAGAATTGGTTTCTGACGATCTACCTGAAGCAGCAGAGTTCACCGACAATGAAAACGGTACCGGTGACTTCAGTTGGGGAGCCAATTATCTTGATGCAGGTGAATATACCGTGCAGTTCACGATTTCGGATGGCACGTTTAACATCCGTAGAAACGTGAGTATTACCGTAATAAACATCAACCGTTCACCAGCCTGGGAAGAAGTTCCTGAAACTGCTGAAGTGAATGAATCCGAGTTGGTTGAGTTCACCGTTACGACCAGCGATCCGGATGAAGATGATGATCTGGTAATAACTTACATTTCTGATGATTTGCCGGAAGATGGTGTTGAATTGGAAGACCACGGTGATGGTACTGCTACGTTTAACTGGCAAACAGGCTATCTTGATGCCGGGGAATATCACGTAGTCTTCAACGTCAATGATGGTACGGCGAACGTTGAAAGTGATGCTGTAACTATTACAATCAACGACCGCAACGCTCCACCGGAATGGGTGGACGTACCCGAAGAGATTGAATATAATGAAGGTCAAATCATTAATTTGATCATTATCGCTGAGGACGTTGATGAAGATGAACTTGAATTGACTTATCGCTCGTTTGCCATTCCTGACGACGCATCCTTCAGCGATCAAGGTGACAATACCGGAACATTTGTATGGGAAACCGACGCTCGCGATGACGGTAGGTATACGGCAATCTTTACTGCGTCAGATGAAGAATTTGACGTTGAAGTGTCGGTCACTATAATTATAAATGACATAAATCAACCACCGACCTGGGAAAACCCACCAAACTGGGTTGACATTGCTGAAAATGATCGTCTGGAATTAGTTCTGGAAGGTGATGACATAGACCGTGATGATTTGACCATTGAATACAGGTCGGATGATCTACCGAATGCAGCTTCTTTTGAAGATCACGGTGACGGTTCCTGTACGCTTACCTGGCAGCCAAATTATGAAGAGGCTGGATATTACGAGGCATCCTTTAATCTTTCTGACGGTGAATACGATGTGCTGACTGTGGTGAACATTGAGGTCACCAATACTAACCGCGCGCCGGAATGGGATGAAACGCCTCGCGATGTTGAAGCGGACGAAGGAGACCGGATTGAATTCTCTATGACAGGATCCGATCCCGATTTCGAGGACGTAATAATCAACTACAGCACTCAGAACATTCCTGGATCTGCTGAATTTACCGACCATGGCAACGGTATGGCGGATTTCTCCTGGCAAACCTCTTTTGAGGATGCCGGTGAATACATTGCTACGTTTACAATGTCCGATGGCGATCTGTCAGTGGAGATCAACGTTGAGATTATTGTTGGGAATATAAATCATCAACCGGAATGGGTTGACGTACCCAGTGCTGTTCATGGTGATCTGGGTGATATAATAGGATTTGCTGTTATGGGTGAAGACGTTGATGGTGATGACATTGAGATAATATTTTCATCTGATGACTTGCCTGAGGCGGTTGAATTCACCGATGAAGGTGATGGTCATGGTGCATTTGAATGGCAGACAGGAGACAATGACGAGGGTAGTTATAATGCCACATTCACACTGCTTGATGGTGAATACGAGGTTGAAGCGGAAGTCATTATCACTGTTGGCAACGTTAATCAACCACCGGAATGGACAGATGTTCCGGGTTCCGTACAGGCAAGGGAAACCGCGTTGTTACAATTCACAGTTGAAGGCGCTGATCCTGACGATGACGACTTGACAATAAGATATGCATCGGATGATTTACCTGATAACGTTGATTTTACCGATCACGGTGATGGAACCGGTTCTTTCTCCTGGCAGACAGGTTACGATGATGCCGGAGGCTATACAGTGGTATTTTTCTTGTCGGATGGTAATTACGATATTCGGACTGAAGTTCATATAACAATCGGTGATGTAAATCGTGCACCGGAGTGGACTTCGATGCGCAGATCCTTTGGAGGCGACGAGAACACCCTTGTTGAATTCCGCGTTGAAGGTATGGATCCTGATGACGATCAACTCATGATCTACTTCGATTCCGATGATTTGCCGGATGACGCCCACTTTACAGACCGTCACGATGGCATCGGTATTTTTTCCTGGCAGACCAACTACGATGATGCAGGAGATTACACCGCGCGATTCACTCTTTCCGATGGGTATCTGGAAATTACAGGCGAGACAACGATCCACATATCCAACGTTAACCGAACCCCCGTATGGGATCAATCTCCTGATCATATGACAGTTGATGAAGGTGACTTGGTCAGCTTCCGGGTGAGCGGTCATGATCAGGACGTTGAAAACGACCTTACAATCACTTACGAGACTGTTGGCGATAATCAGGCGGAAGGCGCTGAATTTACCGACTACGGTGACGGCATTGGTGTCTTTAACTGGCAGATACCTTACGATGCCGATGGTATTTACGGTACAAGATTCATAATCTCGGATGGCGAGCTTGAAGACGGGGTTTTCATTAGAATAACCGTCAGTGACGTCAATCGCACGCCTCATTGGGTATTTGTGCCTGAAGAAATTACTGGTGATGAAAATGAAATTATCACGTTCAATATTGCCGGCAACGATCCGGATGAGGGAGACGATCTGACGCTTACCTACTCTTCGGAAAACCTACCGGATGGTGTCGAATTCACCGATAATGGTGACGCCACCGGCACATTCTTCTGGCATCCCGGATTTGAGAATGCCGGTGAGTACACCGCTAATTTCGTAGTGACTGATGGTGACTTTGAAATTACCGCTGAAGTTCCAATCACAGTAGAAGACATTAATCGTACACCTTACTGGGTTGATGTTCCTGTAATAGTTAATGTTGATGAAAACGAACAATTTGAGTTCAGCGTCAGTGGTGAAGATCCTGACGGTGACGATCTTGAAATCAGCTATAGATCCAATGACATTCCAGATGATGCTGTAGAATTTACAGATAATGGTAATGGCACTGGCGCGCTCAGCGGGCAACCTGATTTTGATGCCGCCGGTGAATATACTGCAATATTCACCCTCTCGGATAACGATTTCGATGTGGATGTCGAAGTAACCATTGTAGTACATAACGTCAACCGCGTTCCGATCTTCGACGAAATACCGGAAACGGCTGAAGCTGATGAGGATGAATGGATTGCTTTCGGTATGGTTGGAAGCGATCCGGATGGTGATGAAATAATCATCGAATATAGTTCTGATGATCTGCCTTTTGAGGTGGAATTCCGGTATAATGAAGAGAATAATTCCGGAACATTCACTTGGCTCCCGGGTTATGCCGATGCCGGTGAATACACTGCAACCTTTGCTGTTTCTGATGGTACACTGGAGACGACTGTCGATGTAAGTGTCACTGTTATCCATATCAACCTGCCACCAGCTTGGGAGGATGTACCGGAAGAGGTTGAAGGTATCGAGGACACTCAGATCGTGTTTAGGGTTGTCGGTGGGGATCCGGACGAAGAGGACGAAGACGAAATGGAAATCACATATTCTTCCGACGATCTTCCTGATAATGTTCGTTTTCTCGACTTCGGAACTGGTGAAGGTATGTTTACGTGGAGACCTGATTTCATGGAAGCCGGTGACTACACAGCAACCTTCACATTAACAGATGGTCACGAAAGCGTTGAAACTGAAGTCAGCATTACAGTTGCCAATTTCAACAGACCTCCAGTCTGGGATGAAGATGTTCCTGAAGAAGTAACGGTTTCTGAGGCAGAGTGGTTTGAATTGGCTGTCTCCGCCAGCGATCTGGACGAGAGTGACGAACTCACTATCGAGTTCAGTTCCAATTTGCCACCGAATGCCGCCGAGTTCGTTGATAATGGTGACGGTAGCGGTGATCTCACCTGGCAAGTTACTTACGAAGACGCAGGAATATATACTGCTGTATTCATCATTGACGACGGTTTTGAAGAGGTTGAAACGGAAGTAACGATAATTGCCAGCGATGTCAATCGTCCACCAATCTGGACCAGCACACCTGATAGTCCTGCTGAGTATGATGAGGGTGGCTTAGTTAACATATCAGTGCGTGGTTATGATCCCGATTACGATAACCTTTCGATTGAATTCGTAGGTGAGGATCTGCCTGAAGCTGCTGAGTTTACAATCCAAAGCCCAGGTTTCGGACGACTCGTATGGCAAACCACTAACGAAGATGAAGGTATATATAATGTTAGCTTTACCTTGTCGGATGGTGAATATGAAGACTTAGCAGAACTCGAAATCGTAGTTGGCGATGTCAATCGTCCTCCGGTATTTGGCAACGTTCCGGAGAGTATTTCCGTTTACGAGGAAGCTCTGCTTCAATTCACGGTAAGTGGAACCGATCCTGATGGTGATGAGTTGAGGCTTATTTACACATCCGAAAACCTACCTGATGACGTGGAATTCACGATTGAAGGTAATGCAGGTACGCTAAGCTGGGAACCAAGTTATGGTGATGCCGGTTATTATCTCGCAGTCTTCACACTTGCTGATGACGAATACGAGATTACCGCCGAGGTGGCTATTACAGTCAACGATGTAAATCGGGAACCGCAATGGGTCAGTATTCCAGATGTAATTGAAACGAACGAAAACGAATATGTCACATTCGACATTGCCGGCGCTGACCCAGACGGTGATGATCTAACCATGACGTACACTTCTAATGACTTACCCGAAGACGATGTCATTTTGTCAGATCGTGGAGACGGAACCAAACGATTCAGCTGGCTGACCAACTTTAACGATGCCGGTAGCTATACGGTGACATTTATCTTGTCCGACGATGAGTTTGAAGTACCTGAAGACGTATTTATTAATGTAATCAATGTTAACCGGGCTCCGGAATGGGATGATTTCCCGGATAATGTTGAAGGTGATGAAGACGACCTGATTGAGTTCACTGTCGCGGGTTCTGATCCTGATGGGGATGATCTTGCCATAACTTACGATGGACAGAATGGAATGTCTGTCCTGCCCGATGCAGCGAGATTTATTGATAAACTCGACGGGACAGGTGATTTCAGATGGCATCCTTCCTATGATGATGTTGGTGAATATACCGCCCTATTCACTCTTTCCGACAGAGACATTGATGTAGAACTCGAAGTGGCTATCAGCATCGCTAACACTAATCAAGCTCCTGAGTGGACTGAATATCCTGATAATGAGCAATTTACAGGATATGCTGATGAAGAATCATACTTCTATGTCACTGCAGTTGATCCGGACAACGATGACATCGAATACAACTACCTCTTCCTTGATGGAGAGATAGAAGACGTTGAACTCGAGGTTGTTGACGGAGTAGCAAACTTCAGTATGCGACCTACCCGGTTCGAATTCGGTGATTATCCGGTTCGGTTCACTGCAAACGACGGTAATGAAACTATCCGACTCGATATAGAAGTTACCATTTCTAACCAACATTTCCGACCGGAAGCTGAAACTGAACGACAACACGCTGTAAACATCGAAAGTATGTACTATTTCCGTGATCAACGGCGTGACAATCCTGATGAATTAGACGAGGTTGCCGCTATTACACCGGCGGGCATCATTGCCGGAACTTTCCAGTTCAGCGATGATGATCCACCTTGGCGGATGACGCTATATGGTGACGATCCACTTACCCACAGAGTAGAAGGTTTCAGACCTGGTGATGAAATAGGTTTCATCTACTGGGATCATAGTGCTGGCAATGAGATTGATGTACATTCGGAAATCGTCTCCGGCGATGACGTCTGGCAACTCAACGGTTTCTCAGTTGTCGAACTCTCTGTAGAACCACTGTTAGAAGCTGATATAGAGACTTATGATTTCGGTCTGGTCAGGGTTGATAGCGAAGTCGAATTCGAAGTAACATTTACATCCGTTGGTACTGCTACGGTAGAAGACCTGAGGCTTAGCATCATAGGAGGCGGCTTCAGTCTCGATGAAAATGGTCCACTTGACCTGGATCCGAATGATGATATAACAGTCACTGTAACCTTCTTACCCGATCGCGCCAGAGATTATACAGCAACCCTGCACGCAGAATCTATGGTAAACGAGATTGATATCGAGCTTACCGGCAGCGGTATTGAGATGGGGCACTTTGAATATGAAATTACGGCTTCAAATCACAAGGTTGATATCCTTGATGTGACCACAGGTGATGAGATCGGTGCTTTTACACCGGCTGGTGTTTGTGCAGGCGGCATCATCATCCAGGGCAACAACCCATGGGAACTGTACTTATGGGGTGATGATCCCGATACAAGACAAATCGAGGGCTTCCGCGACGGTGAGAGATTAGAGTTCCGGGTATGGGATAGAGGAGACAATGAAGAAATCGTTATGCGTGCAATCTATCACAGTGGTCCCGAAGTATGGGTTAACGAAGGTTCTTCTATTGTGGCATTAACCGCAGACGAAAAGCACTTCAACTGGATTAACACCTTAAGTGAGCATAACCTTGCGATTACTGCTGCAATTGACTTCTTCGGTCAACGACTCGGTGCCAACGATGAGGTTGCAGTAGTCAATCCACGCGGATTCGTATCCGGTGCCTCTCGTGCAGCCGGTCAACCCCAAGTTATTGCTTTTGGTGACAATCCGGAAACTGACAACTTTATTGAAGGTTTCCAGGAAGGTGAACACATTTATTTCCGTATCTGGAAGAATGACCAGGAACAAGAATACTTCGCTCGTCCGCAGTGGGCTGATGGTGAAGCCACATGGACGGCTGATGGCGATAACAACTTACAACTAATCGTTACAGAGGACAACGTTGCTCCAATATTCCGTCCAGTAGTCGTTATGAATGAGGAGACCTACTCCATCGTATCCGGTGAAGAAGGCACGGAATTCACCTTTACCGTTTTCGCAACCGACGGTGATGACGATCCTATCAGTCTGATACTATCGGAAAATGATGCGCTTGAAGGCGCTGTATTTACCGATAACGGTGACGGCACCGGTGACTTCACATGGGAACCTGTAAATAATCAAGCCGGTCAGCATACCGCTGAATTCCTTGCTTTCGACGGCTGGGAATGGAACGAGCTTAATATCCGAATTCTGATCGACAATGTCAATAACCCTCCTGCACTTCATGCAGAAATTGAGGATCAGGATGTTAACGAAGGTGATATGCTGTCGATCTTCTTTAATGCTTATGACACCGATGGTGACCAACTCACAATTCTAGCGCGTGATCTTCCCGAAGGATCACTAATTGACGGTCAATACTTCAACTGGCGTACTAACTACGAGCAGGCTGGTGAATACGATATAACCTTCAGAATTATCGACAACGGTCAACCGCCTCTGCATATTGATGTTGATGTTAACATCACTGTTCACGAAGGCAACCGCCCGCTGGCATGGCAGGATATTGATCCCATCACTGCAGTAGAAGGCGCTGAGGTTAGCTTTAACGTCACCGCCACCGATCCTGATGGTGATGATTTAGAGCTGACTGCTGGAAATCTACCGGAAGGAGCTGAATTTACCGATAACGGTGAAGGCGCCGGAAACTTCACTTGGGAAACAGGTTATAACGATGTCGGTGAATATCAACCCTATTTCGACGCCGATGACGGCAATGAAACCCGAAGATTGACGGTTGACATCACTATTGAAAGCGGCAACCGCTTACCGGTGTTTGCTGATATTGAGGATCAAGTGGTTATTATCGGCAACACACTTGACCTAA
This sequence comes from Candidatus Hatepunaea meridiana, assembly GCA_030765125.1. Taxonomy (GTDB): domain Bacteria; phylum Electryoneota; class AABM5-125-24; order Hatepunaeales; family Hatepunaeaceae; genus Hatepunaea; species Hatepunaea meridiana. Next base: position 18,530 of record JAVCDD010000102.1, on the reverse strand, counting down.
GTATCACTGCTGATGATCCTGACGTAGACGACGTTGCTAACTTAGTGATGATGGCTGGGAACCTACCACCGAATGCCACTTTCTCCGATCTTGGTGAAGGAAACGCACAGCTTGCCTGGCGTCCGGAAATGGAAGACCGTGGCGTTTATCCAAACGTTCTCTTTACCGTTATGGATCCTTCAAGAGGAACCGATCAAGCTTGGGTTACATTCACAGCCAGGCTGGAAGACGAGGAAGGACCTGTTATTTCAGACCTGTTCCCGTCTAATCGTTGGATTGCACGCGGCAACCAAGTCACTGTCAGCGCTGTAATCACCGATGAGAGCAGCGAGGTTGATCTGGTTGAGTTTGTATTTGATGATCAAGAGGTTGATGCGGATGACTTTAGCTATAACGAGGATTCAGGCGAGTTCTCCTGGTCATCCGGTGCGCTTGAACAAGGTGGACACGGCTTCGTAATCCGCGCCGTAGATATACTTGCCAATGCAACAACCACCACAGTCGGTTTTATCGTCAATAGCAGCGGAGGTATGCTTGATATTGATATCGAGAATCTCGCGCCATATACCAATCTTGATATGATTAATCTTACAGGTGAATCCGAGCCGTTCCTGACAGTTCAACTCTGGCGTGGCGGTGAGCAACTCGATGAGGTCATTTCAAACCGTCGAGGCATCTTCAGATTTGCTGACATTCAACTATTAGCCCGCTACAATATGTTCATATTACGTGGATATGACGAAGTAGATAACGAGGCTATGAATGACACCGTTAATGTATATCTTGACCTCGAAGCTCCCGAAATCAACGTGATTAGCCCGCGCGAATACATTAATGACCTCACTCCTCAAGTACAGGTCGAGATAACAGACGCCGGTGTTGGAATCAATGAAGAAAACGGAAGTTTCCTCGCATTGAATGGTGAATATATTTCTGGTGATGATTATATATTCTTCAATGAAATGCTGACTTATAACATCCCTGACGATCTGGAAGAAGGATATAATTTCTTCAGCCTGATGGCAGTTGACCTGTTAGGCAACGCACCAGTTAATCCCTTTGATATTGCTTTCTTCATTGATAGTCAAGTGCCGGAAGTGCCGCATCTGTTCTTCGATAACGAAGTTGACACTATCGGCAACCGCGAGCCACAGATCAATATAGCAATTGCCGATCCATTACCTTCAAGCGGTATTAATGGTGAAGAAATCGTACTTGTCCTTGATGGGCAGGAAAACCAGTTTGTATGGGATCCTGTGGATGGTTCGGTTTATTTCGATTACGCTGCTAACCATTTCGATATGCTCGATATGGGTCTACACAGAATATCAATTGATATTACGGATAATGCCGGTAACCGAACATTCGCAGAAGGCAGGTTCTTCATCAGTAACGTTGACGATGGTGACCCCCCTGATTTTGAAAATCAAAGCCCGCCGGATGGTGCAGTTGTCGGTGCAGGCGGTGGTTTTGATCTGGTAAGAGGTAACTTTGATATGCTGCCCTACAGATTGCCTGCCGATACGATCTCCGTAGTTGTCAGCGACCTTGATGCCGGTGTTAACTGGAGAACAATTTGGATGCGTATCATCGCAGGTGATGATACTACTGTTATCGAAAACGAAGACTTGATAATCCAGATGCCTCAGGGACGCGTTATGGTGCCGATTGATAACGATCCACAGCGCGGTCCTCAGGATATGCCGGGTCTGGAAGAGGGTCTCAACGAAGTAAACGTATTCGGCGCTGACGAAGACGGTAATGAAGGTGAAGACGAGTGGGAGTTCTTCAACGATAACTCCAATCCCGATCCTCCGGTTCTGAATGATCCTGAAAACGAATACGTCAATAACGTTGAACTTACCGTAACAGGTGAAACTGGTGGAGATCAACCTGAATATGAAGAAGACTACGATAACGTCGGTACGGTTCGTATATACCGTAACGGTGAACCGTCAGTAGAAGAGGTCGAGGATTATAATGCTGAATTCACCATATCAGGCGTCCTGTTAGTTGAAGGTCAAAACATAATCAGAGCTTCTGTTATTGACGGTGGTGGTAATGAATCCGGCCAAAGTGATCGAATTATGGTGTTCCTTGATCTGAGCACACCTAATATTACCGGTTTAACGGCAGAAGGTGGTCGTCATGTCGGTGATAGAACTCCTCTGTTCAATGCTACCTTGATTGATGATGGCTCTGGTATTGACGCTGAAAACATCGTCTTTACCGTTGATGGAGAAGCAGTTGAAGGCAATTATGACGGGGACAATAACCTGTTCACCGCTGAAGTTCAGGAGGAACTGGAAGACGGCGATCATACCGCTGAATTAACGGTTGCAGATATGGCGGGTAATGAAAGAGTTCGCGATTACGAGTTCAACGTTAATAGCGCTCCAGTTGAGATACCTGAATTTGATCTTGCAGCTTATACCAGCGTCAACAGAGTATACTTGACAGGTGTGGGTGAGATTGAAACTGAAGTAATCGTCTACCTCGATGATGAAGAGATCGGCAGAGTTTGGCTGGAAGATGATGCTGACTTTGCCTTCACTTACACCGCTGGTGAACTGCCGGACAGATCAAACGTTACGGTGATGGCAGCTAATAATTACGGCACCGTAAGCGATATGAGTGATCCGCAGGTACTGTTAGTTGACCAGGATGCGCCTGAGTTCTCATCAATGTCGCCGGAAAACAGCGAAACAGTAAACTCAGACCTTGAAACTATCACCGTTGAAGTTAATGACGCACTTGCCGGTATTGATCCCGACAGTTACGAAGTAACCGTAAAGGGTGAAACTCCTGGCTTCAGCGCTGAAGATGGTAGTGTAACGATAGACGTCAGCGAGATGGAATTCGGTGACAGTGAAACGGTGGAAGTAATCGTTACCGCAAACGATCTGGCAAACACACCGAACACAGGTCGGATTAGCTGGGAATTCATCACTGCGGTCAATGATCCACCGGTTGTTGAAATTGCTGACGCCGAGTTCAGCGAGGACAACTTCTTTACGTTAAACCTGCATAATTTAATAAACGATCCTGACAATGCGGTTGGTGAGTTGGAAATATCGGGTGAAATTACCGAAGGCGAAGACAACGCTACTCTCAATATTGATGATGAGGGTGTCCTTCATATCAATCCGGATGATAATTGGAATGGACAGTTGACAATCGAAGTCACAGCTGAAGATCCGGCTGGTCTGAATGCCAGCGATGAAGCTGTTATTACCGTCCTTGCGGTCAATGATCCACCGGTTATTGAGCCACTCGATGTTGCGGGTGCAGTTGAAAACGAGGAATTCGAACTTCAGATTGAAGCATCCGATGTTGACGTGGATGATGAACTGACCTTCTCCGATGACACCGATCTGTTTGAAATCAGCGATGGCGGTTTAATTTCATTCACACCAACTCGTGATGATAGAGGTATGCACACGATTACGATTTACGTTCGTGATTCGGAGGGTGTAAATGATGAGGAAACACTAACGCTTATCGTTTCGTCCGGCTTGAACGATCCTGAACTTATCCAGGAATTCGAAGATCAGGAGTTCACTGAGGATGACAACGAGAGATTAATCACCAACTTCTACAACCACTTCGAGGATCCTGACGACGATCCACTTATCTTTGATGCCATACCTGATCCTGGTTGGCTGATCGTCAGATGGAACGATGATGGTGACTTCTTCCTTCGTCCGATGCCTGATTCGAGTGGCATTGTCGAAGTAACCGTATCAGCAACCGACGGGTTAGCTACTATTGAAGACATCTTCACGGTTACCGTTGAAGCTGTAAACGACCCACCTGAACAGATTGGTGGTATGCCGGAGGAAATCGTATTACCTGAAGATGTTGACCTTAGCTCTATTGCCGATCTGGACTCGATCTTCGCTGACGTTGACAACGCAGATCTAACATTCGACCATACAGGCGGTGAGCACTTGGGCGTCAATATTGACGAAGAGAACATCCTTAGTCTACATCCGGATGAGAACTGGTTCGGTACTGAGGTATTCACCTTACTGGTTAGTGACAATGTAAACGGCGATAACCGCTTCGGACCAGAGCGAAGTTCCAGTGACATATCCCTGTATGATGGATCAAATTGGACGCCAAGACGCGATGACGTTGCCGAATATGATATCGAAGTCACGATACTACCGGTTGACGATCCACCGGAAGTTGCTTCTCCTGTTGAAGATCAACACCTGGATGAAGATTCCTGGCCCTGGACAATCGCTGATCTTGATACGGTATTTGTGGATCCGGACGGTGATCCGGTTACCTTCTCAGTTCAAGCAAACGATCCATTAACCACATTTATCAGCAATGAGAACATTCTTACCTTAACCGCACCGGAAAATTACAACGGTCAGGATATACAAGTAACACTTACCGTTGAAGACGATCAGGGTAACGAGTTAAGCGATGACTTCATTGTTGAAGTTGTACCGGTTAACGATCCACCGGAAATCATTCAGCCGATTGATGACCGGAACGTTGCCGAGGACACTTGGCCCTGGGTCATCATAGACCTCGATGATGTGTTCCTTGACGTTGACGGCGATGCTCTTGTCTTTGACGTGGAAGCTCCCGACCCGATTGACTGTATTATTGATGATGAAAATCAACTTGTCCTGATGGTGCTGGGACTCGACTTCAATGCTGCCGATCTTGAAATAACCGTTTCTGCTGATGACGGCGTAGGCGGAATTGTAGAAACCTCAATCCGCAGTACACGTTCACTAAGGAGTTCAAGACAAGTTGCAGGTCCTGTCAGACATCTTCGCTCAACCAGAGTAAACAACTCTCACTTCGGACTGGGTAGGACAGAAATTCCTGTCTACCAAACCTTCCCAGGAAGAGATGACCTGATAACCGAATCCTTCGTCCTGACAATATTCCCTATTAATGACGCTCCATATTTCATGGACTATCCCGAAGCTGATACTGTCAATTCAGGCAATACCGTAGAATTCACGATCAGCGCTTCGGACGTTGATATTGACAACGAGGGTGATGCACTTGTTCTGACTATGTCGGATGACGGTGGTACGGGTGCAGGATTCGTTGACAACGGGGATAACACCGGTACATTCACCTGGCAGACAACTGCTGAGGACGATGGTGTCTTTACTCCAACCTTCCATGTAAGAGACCTGATTGGCGCGGATGTAGAAATTTCAATTCCGCTTAACATCTTGCCGATTGCCGTGTCTGTTGTGGATTATCCCGATGCGGTACCTGCCGCTGAAGGCGACACACTTGTATTCACACTGCAAGCTTCAGATGTTGACGGTGACGTTCTTACACTCGCATTGGAAGATGATGCTGGTACGGGAGCCGAATTCGTTGACAACGGAGACAACACCGGTACATTCACCTGGCTGCCCGATTTTGAAGCTGCCGGTGATTACAATCCTGTCTTCCTGGTTTCAGACCCGAATAACGCTTCTGTTCTGCATACGGTAACCATTTCGGTTGAGAATATAAATCGTGCGCCAATTATTCCGGCTATCGGGATAATGGATCAGGTATTCGACGAAGACTTAGGTCCGTGGCAGATTGCCGATTTGGACAATATCTTCCAGGATCTTGACGGTGACGTTCTAACTTATGCGGTTTCAGCGCCCGATCCGATGCTGGCATCAGTTGATGCAAACAACGTCCTTACAATCAGCGCTCCGGAGAACTACCACGCAGCCGATTTGTCATTCATTGTAACAAGTTCGGATGCAGAGGCTGCTATGACAGATACGTTCTTGGTGTTGATTAGCCCGATTAACGATGCACCCACCGGGTTCTCATTGATTGATCCTCGCAACAGATTGATACTTCGCAATCCGTGGATGATCTTCAAGTGGGAGGAATCAGTTGACGTCGTTGAAGACTCGACAATTACTTACTCACTGGTTCTCTTTTATGATGACACAACTCACTGGTTCAACGATCTGACTGAGTCGGAGTTATTGGTTCCAAGAACTTCTATGATGTCCGACTCATCCGACACAACACAGATTGAATGGTGGGTATGGGCTTATGACGAAGCTGATTCAGTGCAAAGCACCGAGTCGTTCAACTTTACCGTTATGCCCATAGCTGAAGGTAGGGAAGAGGACGTATTGCTGCCGACTGAATTAACATTGGGACCTGTCTATCCCAACCCATTCAACGGCATTGCAAATATTGACTTCGAACTCCCGTGGGAAGGTCTGGTTGAGATCGCTATCTATGACTTAAACGGTCGCAAGGTCACGACACTTCTCAACCGTGAGTTACAGATTGGAACTTACAGTACATACTGGGATGGAATGGATGGAGTTGGAAATCTCGCAGCTTCAGGAATTTACCTGTGCCGTCTGAAAACAAAATCCAGTGTCAGGTTAATACAGGTTCTCCTGATCAGGTAATGCAACCCTATGTTGTGTCAAATACAATTTAAGTTGTGTCAGGTGTTAACACCTGACACAACAATATTAAAGTAACCCACTGGCAGACACCCTCGTCTGCCAGTGGAGTATTCTACTGATCGAAATTAATAAAAAACCGGCAAACAATAGTCTGCCGGTTTTTTATTAATACCAATTTGCATTTAAAGGTACATTTAGCATTCCCGAAGGGAATGAATATGAATAGCGGTGGGTGAAACCCACCGAATCAAATTGCAAACCATAAAGCATTCCCAAAGGGAATGACTTCTCAGCCACTCCCTGTTTGAACAACCCAAAATTAGCAATTACCTCACCATCACCAACTTAATCGTCGCCATCTTACTATCCGATTGCAACCGGCAGATATAAACACCGGAAGCCAATCCCGAAGCATCCCACGATAATGAATGAACACCAGATGTTTCCTGACCTTCGTATAACGCTGAGACTTCGCGTCCCTGAAGGTCGTGGATTGTCAGTTTGATATTGCTGTCATCCTGAAGATTGAAAGCGATGTTGGTCATACTGTTGAAAGGATTGGGGTAGGCTCTGGCAATAGCGAATGTCTCAGGTGAAAGCGCTTCCGAATCTTCCGGTCTATCCAGTAAACTCATCAGCTTGTGCATCTGCTTCATGTAATCTTCACCTGATGAATTAATCCTGTCGCCATTGTATAACTCTTCCACCGCAAGGTAATCAATCACCGCCATCACAGAATCTCGCAGGCAATCTGCATTCTGAGCCCTGTCATCGTACTCGTCCATTGCATCTTCGTATTCCCTCATTTCTGTCAGACAATGCGTTGCCCAACGTTCTGCTATGCGAGATACGCGTTCGTCACGGTGACGGTCGGCTGCTTCAAGCAGAAAATCGCGCAGGTCGTTGAAATCACCGTTCTCCATCTCACCGACGCAGCCGGTCAGGTAATGCACGGAGTTAATGCCAATAGCTCCTGTGTCGGCAACTGTGCGTCTGAAATAATAGGCGGCACGAGCGTATTCACCTCTCGACCATAATCCCATAGCCAGTTCATATTCCTCAACATTATCGACACTGTAAGCGCTGGCTGCTGCTGGACTATAGGTTATTGATCCAACACCCTCATAAAATAGATCACTCTCGTAAGTACCCGGTGAAGACGTTCCCCACCAGTTATCAGTTGCCGTAATAGTGCATGTATTACCATCCAAATAGATAGCATAACCTTTTGCAATGAATGGTGGTCCGGCATCACAATGGTAGATGTTGTTGTACTTGATATCCGGTGTGGACTGATAATCGAGATAGATTTCAGCGCCATCGGAACCGAATGGTGATTCCGGACCGTTGTCGCGGATTTCATTACTCTGATTGCCGCCTGCATCAGAAGCATCAAGGTCGGGTGATGATCCGATGCAGGTTATACCGGTGCCGTTGTTCAAATAGACTTTAGTATTGATGATCTCGGGATCGGAGTTGAAGTTGTAAATGGCTCCACTGAGGTAAGTGTTATCGTAGCCGTTGCCGGTGATATCGCAGTTGTCAATAATCACCTGCCCGGCGGTACAGCCGGTTAGATAGATAGCGTTCCCACCTGACGCTCCATAGCTGCCGGTGATTTTGGTGTTGGTGATTGCTGCGCGGGAATTGTTGGCGGAGATACCGGTGCCGCAGTCCTCGATGGTACAGTTGTCGATGTCAAGGCGATCACCACCGCAATCATCAACACCTGTTAGATAGAAACCGTAATCCGCATCGTAGATATCGCAGTAGTTCAGGTAGCTGTTCGCGACATTGGTTGTATTATCGAGCGCTATGTAACCTCCATCATCAAAGATGAAAGCAACTCCCATTGTATCTTCACCGCCATCAACCTGGATTGAGCCTGCAACATCCAATATATTCTCATTAAAATCGATGACTGTACCGGCTTCCACATGGAAGGTTTCACCAATTCCTGGACCAACCGGTTCGCAAGGATGTACTAGATTGAGGTAATAATATTCAGATGGCATATTTACACAAAAGTAATCACGATCAAACACGTAAATCCAATCTTCTTGTTGCCTATTGATCCAACCGATATTACCTTTAGAAAAGGGACCGCCATAGATACCCATATCGGGTGGACTATGGGGGATATGGCGGTGAGGACGACCTACTCTTCGAAGAAAGCGGCACCAGGGAGGATCCATCCAAGTTTCCTCCCGATGGTCTCCCGTATCGACGAGGTCCATGTTCCGGTCAGGTGGTTCAATATCATCAATAAGTATGTGGAAATCCCAGAACCCATTTTCCGGACTTTCATCTAGAAGCCTAACGAACTGACCGTGAAATCTTTCATCCTCACCCTCACCGTCTGGATCATGGACGATACAATTATCCCCCATTGACTCTTCTGAGATGTCATCGTAATGCCAAAACAAGTTTTGATCCTGGTAAACATATACTATATAGTATTCTGTAGAGATATTCTTGAAAGCATTGAAGTCTATCTCATCATTGTCCTCATCTTCTATTGTCCCCAAAAAAAACTTTATACCATAAGGGAAGTCACCAATTACGTTGTTTGCAATATCAACATCATTTAGGGAGGCGTCGGGACCAAGATAGATCGAAATCCCACTGTTAGATCCCTGCCCCTCCCCAGTTGCCGATTCCCAGATCACATTATTACGAATTCGTATTCCATTATAGGCATTAATCCCATGATCATGAAGGTCGAATTGAATGCCTGAACCATGGCTTACGCCGAAAATCGCATTGTTGTAAATTAATGGGAAGCAATTACCATACTCTTCAGGCTCCCACCGTATTCCTATTCCACGGCCACAATTTAGTATGACATTGTTCCTTATAAGAAGAGAACGTTGTTCAACCTCCCATGCAACATAGACTCCTGTTGATAAAACCCCCCCCCCGCCGACGATTTTGTTGCCAAATACTCTAATCGGTGAATCCTCATCGAGAGGCGCTTGATCCGTAAGGTTACCAAGATAAATCCCCTTCCCTTCCGTTGTGACATGGCACTCGGTGATAACAACTGTTTGATTCTCCCCGAAAAAACTATCCACCCTAATTCCACTTCCATTTCCGGCGTAAACGGTAACTTCGCAGCCCTGAACCAAGCCCGAAGTTACTCCGTTATAATCGATGTTACTAATAAGCAAAGCAGCTGTAAACGGGCTGTTACCCTCGTAATGGAAATTACAATCTTGAATAAGGAAATTCTCACACTTCCAGATAGACACACCCCAGATAGCCGGATCTTCCTCTGTACCGAAACTTACGTTATAAGCCCTCAAAACATTTACGTCCTCAGTAAATATCCCATCATAATTTATGAAAACGATTGGATCGTCCGGATCACCGCGATGTTCAGGATCGTTGATCCAAACATATTCCGTTTTAATCTCAACCGGATATCCTCCAAAATCGACATTCACCCAATCATCAACGATAAAAGCTTCATTTACGCCCGTCCCTGATATCGTGAAGATACCATCCTCATCATCTACGAGAGCCACTTCGTAGTCAGGTTCCCCAGGCTGTTCGGTCATGGTATATGGGCAATCAATATCTCCCGTGATAGTGATAGTTGCATTCACCAATCCGGTACAGGTCAGAACCATGATCAAACTGATGAAAAGCGGCAAAAACAAATTTGCTCTCACTTTGTTGTTGATATTACTTGTTGTGTTGTTACTAAACATTTTATTACTCCTTTTGGTTTTTTGTTGTAAAACAAAACGTCTTACAACTCCTTTTTTGTTTTGTTGAATACCACATTTAGTTAATTGTTAAATTGTTTAAAGCTATGTAACCAGGGAAAGCTGAGGATATTCATGCTTTTACTGCATTGCAGAATTGCAATGATTGCCTACTTCGACAGGCAGGTTCATGTGCGAGGATCCCGTAAGTGGTAACCAGATCGGTCAGATAAATTCCGGACGGCAATCAATAAAGGTTGTTTGAGTATTACATTTTTTACCTCTTTTATTATTGTTTTTAACAATGATAGAGGTTATATTAAAAAAAGCACAGCGAGAGAGAGTTCCCACGAATTCTTTATTTATGTGCGCTTTTGGGCGCATCCACCTTAAGTTTCTTGGTCGGAACAGTGGATGCGCCCGTTTAATATAATATCCGGGCTTATTTCATGTAAACCAAGCGTTTAACAACGCAACTACATGCCTCATCTACTGAAAACTAACGAATCAGCACTATTCTCGAGTATTTTTGAAAATTATTTGCTGAGAATTTCAGTAAGTACACTCCTGAAGACAGGTTTGATCCTTCTATATGTGACGAATGATAACCCGCCCTTTGATTTTGAGTTGGAAATTCCACTACAGATCTACCAGACATATCATACAGAGCAATTGTTACCACCGAATTAACAAGTAAATCGTAAGCAATTATACACTTTCTGTTAAATGGATTTGGATAGGGGTCATATAGCCTGTAACCTCCAGGTAATATCACCACATCCTTGAGATTATGACGATGGTCAAAGATTATGGCTCCTATATCCGATCTGCTGCCGTCAGGATCCAGGTCGAATTCAGGGTCGCCAGCATTGATGCATGGGGAGTTATAGGAAATGTATGGAATGATACCGTCCCATTCAATCAATGGATTGGCGATTACGTTTGATGGATTGATCTCATCAATAGGTATCGGATCATTGAATGGTCCTGCTGCAATCTCAAACCCATAGACGCAATTGTACCTGAACACTGGCATATTATATACAGCAAACAGCCTTGTGTCAGGCGGGACAGTAACGATAATGTTATTAGTGAAACGATGATGCTGACTGGCAAATAAATCGCTATTACTTGAGTCGAACACGATCGTATTATGATCAAACAAAACTTCATCCATTTCGCTAAGCATAATCGATTTATCAAAAATACTTCTTGTAACCGTCAAGTTGGACGTGAAGTCCGCAGAAAACCGATGATGCGTTGAATCATCAGAGACGAAAAAGCAACTGTCTATGACCACCGTGTTATTGTGCCTTATCCATATTGATTCGCGGATAACCGAATTACGAATGCTAACGGATTCACAATCGTCTATGTCAAGAAGACTCCCTATATCGCAACCAGAGACATTGACTCTGCCAGAAAGGTACAGGCTTCCAAGCAGGATATTATTTCGAAAAGTGACAACTGTCTGAGTAAATATTCTCCCTGCACCGGCTCCCCCTTCGACATAAGATTCCGTCATTCGTCCCAGTCCTATTGCTACCCCTGTGCTTTTGCCAAGTGGAGTCCTGAGGAAACGACAGCTATCTGCGTAAACAATTCCATCCTGAGCTCGTAGCACCCCGATTACCTCACAGCTTGTCAATCTAAAACTGGTCCACCATGTGTGAAAACCGGGTTCATCAATCTCGTCGCCTCCGAGATCGAAAAGCGTGTGGTTTGCGGTTAAACTTCCGCCAACCGCGTAATGATACGATCTGCTGCGAATTACCGATTGAGAAAACATCAGGTTGCAACCTTCTATCCCATCATTATTACCTGTGTCGCCTGTAATCGCTCGATCTGCATCCACCAAGCAGTTACTCATAGTTAACGAGCAACCTGGATCAAGGACCAAAGCGCTATCAGGACAGATAATCGAAGCGTAGCTCCATTCCGTTCGATTCCTCCCATAGAAACGCAAGCCTCTCCAATGTTCCACATCATCTGCAACGCGGATACTGACTGAGTCTCGTTCGGTGCCCGATGCGTCTAACGTACCGTAAATATACATCCCTTGTCCTTCTTCGAACTGCACCTCAACCCCTTCGCATAGTGTCAAGTGCTCATCTTCCGGCACCCAGGTCGAGTCCATGACGATATATGGGCTGTCATCAGCCGTCCATTCACCCGAAACTTCCCCCTCAACCTCAGTCTGAGCTACCAAAGTAAACGGTAGTACTAATATAAATAAAACAGAGATTCCCCAAAGGAATGTTTTAATAGGAATAATGTTTGATTTCTGCATATCTAATTTCTTACTTTTCATTATCACCATTATCAAAGAAAACGAATTACAAATCTTGAGTTAAAAAGTGGAAAGAAACAGGTTAGATTACTTGATAAGTTAATATAATGAAAAACAACATTAATAGCAAGATCTTTTCACATCATTTTCATTGAATCCGGGGGACATTATACCGGTTCTCTATAGCCCGCCGATCTTTAAAGAGTATTCATAAAACAGGCATACAGTCCCCAGTTGCGTAATCCCTCTTTCTCCGACCCCGGAAAATCAATCTTTATCACTCTATTGCCCTCACTGAATACCCGTTACAATAACACCATATCCATTCGAGCTTAAACCATCGCGAGCCGGACTGTTCCCTTCTGAAATCATCCAATTTACCGACACCACGACACTACAACACCACGACACTACAACACTTCGTAACCTTCCGTCACATTATCGTCACCCCCTTGGGACCTTACCCACAAAGGCTTTGCACCCCCTCGGTGACGATGTGACGCTGTTTTACATAGTGCGTTGGCAATACACAACATATTTCGCCGAAAATCAACTTAATTTTGCTGATTCAGCCAAATAGTTGGATAATCAGGGCATAAAAAAACGGGAGACACCGTTCTCGATATCTCCCGTCAATTTGGATTTCCAGGTAAATGGCTTTTGAATGCCTAATATGTATACTACATAGTATCTTCAATAAGAAGCTTTTCAGCACGTTCCGAAAATATCGTTCTGATCTTTTCTTCGCTGACAAATTTCAACACAAGCGCAGGAATATCCAATTCAATAATTATAGAATTTTCCAATACCGTTACTCGACACTTGATTTTTACACTAAGGAACCCTTTCTGAACCTTAAAAGAAATATTCATCGTGTTTCCAGACCAGTTCTTTTGCGGGTTTTGAATAGAAATTCCTTCTGCCATTTCTGATTCAGTTAACTGGTCGAAAAAACCGTCTAACTTCTCTATTGCTTTTATAAGACCGAGTTTATGTTCAATTTCGATTTTCATTTTGAGATCATTGAAACTCACAAGGAAGGGCAAGAGAGTCTTTAGTCTTTAGTCTTTTGTCTAAAGACTAAAGACTCTCTTACCCTTCGCGTTGATAAACTTCATCCCGTAATGCAACGGTGATTAAAAATCAAATTCCCGGTCTGCAAATTCAGACATATCCGGCTTTGGAATGCCGCGCTTTACGTCAGCTTCCCAGATTGCTTCCATAATTGGTTCCATTATCTCCGGGTCGATACGATCATACATAAAGTACTTACTACCCCAGTAAGCTACCGGTCTACGAGCATTTAACGCCCAAAGAATATCTTTTTCGGATGGGAGTCTGCGGGAAACCCTGCCGATAACCTTAATCATCTGTGCAAACTCGTTGCGCTTGATGATGTAATCCGTGCCATGCAAACTTATATAATCGTTAGGACGAATAAAAACTGGTTGAGATAGGTTCTTCGGTATTTTCATTATTTCTCCTGTTTAATTTCCTTGAAAACAAGAGTTCAGAGTGCGCGCTTCAGCGCGTAAAGACTTTAGAATGACGCGTATAGCTACACAAGTTGAAGCACGCACTCTGAACATCATTTTCATACCTGGTTGAGTCGTTCGTCGCACCCAGTATTTCGAACTACCAATAATAGTTGCCCCATTTGAACTCAACACCTGGATCGCTACTCTTCAACATCCATTTCACATGATCGAGATTGGTGTCACCCAAATGTAACTCATACACTCTGTTAAGGAAATACCATGAATACTCAAGATTGTTCCTTTCGAATAGATCAATCATCTTCTTCATATCTTTCATATTCTTAAAAATCATTTTCTTCATAATTAACCTCCACTTGATGATTTTACTGTTGATTTATCAGCGCTGGATTTCTCTGTTTTATTAGTACTTTTTTCTTTGGATTCAGATTTTTTAAAACTTCCATTACCACCGGTGTGTTTGCCATAACCTGTTTCCTTGTGTTTGTAGTCGGTTATATAGAAGCCGCTTCCTTTAAAGATCAGTCCGGCGCCACTGGATACGAGCCGTACCAGTCTCCCACCGCAACGCTGGCAAACCGTACGGGGAGCTTCCTTCATTGATTGGAAATATTCAACTTTACGTTTGCAATCAAGACATTTATATTCATAAGTGGGCATTTATGTTCACTCCGTTATGGTTTAATTATTTTAGGCTTTTGGCTAAAGCCCAAAGCCCAAAGCCACTATTGCGCTTGAATAGCTGTAATTACAATCGTGTAAACGATATCCTCGACCTTACAACCACGCGACAAGTCGTTTACCGGCTTGTTAAGCCCTTGTAGAACCGGTCCTATCGCAATAGCCTTAGCTGATCGTTGAACAGCTTTATAAGCTGTATTACCTGCATTCAGATCCGGGAAAATGAATATGTTTGCTCGACCGGCAACCTTGCTGTCAGGCAGCTTCGCTCTTGCAGTCTCAATTGATATTGCGGCATCATACTGAAGTGGACCGTCAACATTCAAGTCCGGCGCTTTTTCCATTACAAGTCTTGTCGCTTCCTTTATCTTTTCGACCTCTGGACCTACGCCGGAAGCGCCTGTGGAATAAGACAACATTGCAACCAATGGATCGAATCCAAAAGATTTTGCTGTTCCCGCGGATGAAATCGCAATATCAGCCAACTGTTCGGCATTTGGATCCGGATTAACAGCGCAGTCACCATAAACTAATACTCTATCTGGCAGGCACATAAAGAATACACTTGAAACCAATGAAGTATCCGGTCTGGTTTTGATTATCTGAAACGCCGGTGTGATCGTATGACGCGTAGTATGGACAGCGCCAGATACTAATCCGTCTGCATCCCCGGTTTGAACCATCATCGTGCCAAAGTAAATCGGATCGGTGATAAGATCACGCGCCTGCTCAGGTGTTAAACCCTTATGTTTACGCAACTCAAAATATGCTTCAGTATAGCGATCCAGATAATCATTCTTGGTTGGATTGACTATTGTGGCATCTTCTATCTTCGCATTGGCACGATTTGCAGCTTCAAGAATCTCATCTTCGTTACCGATAAGAATTATATCAGCAATTTTATCAGATAGAACACGCGAAACAGCTTTCAGTGTGCGCTCTTCGTTTCCCTCGGGTAAAACAATCCGCTTTCGATTGCTTTTAGCTCTTTCTAATAACTGGTTAAGAAATACTAAGGGTGTTGTTTTTGGAGTACGTTTCAATTCTAACAGACGATAGACGTCATCTCGTTTAACATGGTTTCTAATAGATTTGTAAACGATCTCTATTTTCTCAGTGTCACGCGCATATAGCGAAACCGGCATTTGGCTGACCTTTATCGCAACACCCATTGTATCATCTTCCATCTGCAGAATGGGAATATTAAAACCACTAAGACCTCCGATCAGTCTTTTTACTGAATCACTCGGGTCAAAGCCCCCGGTAAGGATTATTCCGGAAATATTCGGATAAGTAACAGCTACACGTGAAACCATTGCCGATACCAGCATATCCTCTCTATCACCAGGTGTTATTAACAGCATACCTTCTTCCAATCGAGCAAGAGCATTACCGACTGTCATTGCTGCAATACGCGGACTGGATACAAGATTAGTTAAATAATCTTTACCGAACATGACTTTGGCGCCTAACTTGCGAGCTATTTCACCCATACGCGGAGAACTGAGGATTTTGTCTGAAGGTATGATACCTAACAGTGGAATATTGTGTTTTTTAAATTCAATGGGTAAAGTTACGTTACAGCGCTTGATGTCTTTAGGTGCGACCTTGGTTACAATTACGCCAATAAAATCGCAGCCTTTTTCATCAAACGATTCCTTAGCAGCGGAAACCTGCGATATGATTTCTTCCGAGTTTCGATTCTCACCGCTGGCGACCATTAATACCGGTGCATCGAGTGTCTTGGAAATATCTGCATTTATATCGAGTTCGAGCGCCGTTATTGCACCTGTGTAATCAGTACCCTCGATTACAACTATATCCGAATCCTTTGCCATTTTATTATATGCACGCAGGATTCTGGTCAACAGCTCGTCATCTCCACCATCAGCTAATATCTCCCGGGCTTCTTCAATGCTTACAGGATTTATTATATCAGGATCTTGATTGAGTTTAAAGAGTATCCGAACCAGTTCAACATCGTCATCAGGTTCAACACCGATGGCATTGCCGATAGGTTTTATAAAACCGATGCGGTCAATACGTTGATGAATGAGCTTCATTAACCCAATTGCCACAACGCTCTTCCCGCTTCTCGGTTCAGTTGATGATATGTATATGCTTTTCAATTTGTTTCCTTTTTTTTACCGTAGAGGGCGCAGAGAGAACAGAGGTCAATATTCTATGAAATTGATGTGTCTGTTTTGAATTTCTTCAATGTTATCAGTAGGTCAGACACTCTTGTCTGACTCGTTGCGATTCACGATTAATGTCGGACAAGAGTGTCCAACCTACTATGTTAATAAGTCGGACAAGAGTGTCCAACCTACTAAGTAGTGTCTGACCGGAAAGCCCCTTTTTTGTCATTCCCGCGAAGGCGGGAATCCAGACAACTTATTGTTTCTCCTGGATTCCCGCCTTCGCGGGAATGACAAAAGAGGGTTAATATCCAGAAAAATGGAGGTTTTCGGTCAGACACTAAGTATTCAGTAGGTCAGACATTCCTGTCTGACTCGATGCCATTCCCAATCAAAGTTTGAATTTTGAGTGTTAAGTTTTGGATTATAATAATATTACAAACATTCAAAACTCATAATTCATAATTAAAACTTCTTTTTTAACATATCCAAAACAAACTGTGGCACAAAGCGTTCAATCCTTCCGCCGTGCTGTGCCACTTCCTTGACAATACTTGAGCTTAAATATGTATATCTTGCGTCCGGCATTAGGTAAACAGTATCGATTTCAGGACGCTGTTTGCGGTTCATCAACGCCATCTGGAATTCAAACTCGAAGTCACTTACCGCCCGTAAACCACGGATAATTACTGAAGCTCCCTTTCTGGCGGCAAAATCCACAACCAGCCCACTGAACTGAGCCACCTCGACATGCGACATATCAGATGTTGAACGCTTTATCATTTCTATTCGTTCCTCGATACTGAACAGAGGATTTTTGTCGCTGTTCAACGCCAGAGTAACTATCACTTTGTCGAATAATGGCGCTGCACGCTGGATTATATCTATGTGACCGTTAGTGATCGGATCAAATGTTCCAGGATAAATAGCAACTCGAGAAGAAAAACCAGGCATAATTCTGTTTAATTTAAATAACCAATTAAAGATAAGTTTACTAATTTACGAAAGGCTTTTCATTAAAGCAAGTTTATATTTCTATCTACCATTATAAAACTATATCTATCCTAATCATTACAACATTATAGCTATTCTAATTCAGGATATGAAGCATAAACAACATTTCAAGATTACCCGATATCTACCGGAGTGAACAAGCTTGCTTGTGCTTTTACAAACGGAGCAAGCTTCGTTATTCCGGAGTCGAAGTCAGTTGTTTTTTTACTGTCATCCCAGTAGCTTAAATACTGCAGGTATCAAATAGGAGGTAAATAGCATAGCAAATGTGACGATTAATATATAATGACGAAACCGCATATTTTGGGGAACTCGAGTTTTGGGGAGTTTGAAATATACAATTTGCCATAGGGTGCGCCATAACCAGAACAGCGAATAAACTGATGTAATCCCAAAGGCAATCCCAGTGCACCGGCTTAGTTCGTTGATGTAAGCGAGCGATAAGAAACCGAACGCAAAGAATAAGAACGTCAGTGCAATATGTATTGAATAGAACACCTTTTTATTCGAGGAGCTTATTCTTTTAAACTCCCTATCCCAGTTGAAAATCTTATAGAACCGGCAGTGAAAAACTGCCATAAGCAGTGATAGAATCCCACCGATGATGATGCACGTCGTAGGTATAGTCACTGTTGTCTCCTTGATTATTAGGCGTTATGTAAAACACCATATTAACATTACTTTGTTAAGTGCGAATTTCGCGTAGGGGCCAATTTATTGAGCCCCTTCTACTTATGCAAAAGGGCTCGATAAATCGGCCCCTACGCGAAACTTTTAATGTT
>JAVCDD010000342.1 GCA_030765125.1 Candidatus Hatepunaea meridiana | reverse complement strand
GCGCGTCCACTTAATAATACCGGAGTAGAAAAGCTTTCTGCGTTCTCGTACGGTGGCGCATGCGTATCTGCCTGCGAGCGCGCAGCAAGCTTCGCTACTCCGGCTGAGCTAAAGGCATAACCGATTCACGCTAAAGCGTGGACTCTAAACTTTTACACAACCACACTGAAGCGCGAACTCTAAACTCTTACATTATAATCAGCTTTGCATTCAACGCCCCAGCCTGTTTTATTGCCTGGAAGATTGCGATGATGTCGCGGGGTTTCAAGCTCAGTTCATTCAATACTACAGCAAGGTCGCTGACCGTTGTTGTAGTCGGGATCACGGCGGTCTTTGCTATAGCTTCTTCGGCTGTAGTTTTTGTCACCGGCACAACTACTGTTTGCCCGGAACTGCTGAACGCTGAAGGTTGAGAAATAATCGGAGCTTGAGAGGTGTGGATAATCAGGCTCCCGTGTGAAATCATCACCTCATCGATCACGACGTTTCCACCTGCGACAATCGTTCCGGTTCTCTCATTAATAATAATCCTTGCTTCAACGTCCGGTTTAACCAATAATGTATCAATCCCCGCGATAAATGAAACTACCTGATCCTGTGTTTTAAAAGATCCCGGAAGTGTAACCTCAACTACACTGGCGCTCACAGGTTTAGCCAGTCGTTCTTTCAATATTTTATCCGTTAACAAATTAATTTCATCTGCAATTCGATTAGCAGTTACGAAATCCGATTCTCTTAACAACAGCCTTATAGGTTTATTAAGATCGAATTCTTGGTTCGGCGGCGCTTCCACTAATATTCCACCGCCAGGAACTCTCCCGACAAGCGCATGGTTTTTTCTCAGTTTCTCGCCGCCTACCGTTTCAATATTGTAACCGCCGATAGATATAGATCCTTGCGCCTGCCCAAAATGAACTCCAATGCCGTTTAGTAATGGCGCTATCAGTAATACTCCACCCTCAAGGCTACTCGCATCTCCAAGGGAAGATACGGTAACGTCAAACTGTGAGCCGATACAACCGAATGCGGGTGTTTTGGCAGTGACCATCACCGCTGCAACGTTCCGTGTGCGTAACTGTTCCTTATAGACCGTGATGCCAAATCTCTCAAGCATATTGCTGATTGTCTGCACAGTAAATACAGCGCCTCGATTCCCGCTTGAACGGTCACCAGTGCCGTTTAATCCCACCACAAGTCCATATCCCAAGAGGGATTCTTGACGGGAATTCTCTACTGTAACAATATCTTTTATTCGGACGTCTGCATAAAGAGTAGAAAACACTACAGCTAATACAAATACTACAGTTGCTATTTTGTGGAAAAACCTCATGCTGCACCAACAAAAGCTAAGCCTATCAAGCCTAATCCAATAACCCAGGTTGTCCACTTATGCAATATTCCCGGTTTGATGAACTTATTCATAAAACCGCCTTTCTCGTAGGTGATATTCGCATTGGCAATCTTATATGAATAAACCGTATTGTCCGCCCTGATATCTCTCGGTCTGATCATTCCTTCCAATCTCATCAGGTTCTTTTCACCGTTGACTTCAATGATACGTTCACCTTTAATTTTAAGTGTGCCATTGCCTGTGATTTCAGTAATCATTGCAGATAACTTTCCGGTTAACTGTTCCTTTTGTTGTGTACCTTCCGATCCTCTATGGGAATTTGACATACCGCTTGATGCTCCGAACATTGGCAGGAATTTCGTGAATTTACCAAGGTCACCTGAGACGGAACCTTCTAATGACATATCCGATTTGGATGAGTTCTCCACTTTTGATTCCCGTGAAGCTCTAGCGGTCTCAACAATAAGTACCGTAACAACATCGCCAATGCCATAAGCTTTGATGTCTGCATATAGGGACCGGCTTGAAGCTGCAAATGTTTGTCCTGTTGCAGTATTGCTCATCAGGATACATAAAAGGATTAATGGAATGAATATCCGTTTCATTTATTTCTCACTTTAGATTGACAACAACAACTTGCGGGGACTGAACAGTCCCGGTAATTTGCTTTCCTGTCATATTGCATACGACCTTTACTCTCTCACCAATCATACCATCCTGCCTCGACTTACCTGCTGTAGTAACGGTCAGATCACCGGATTTCAATTGAACAGTTACCTGTTCACCCCATTTAACATCCGGTGGAACTCGAACCATTCTCCGCTTTAAAATCGTGTTCTCTTTTATAACCTGTCTCGAAACCAAACCATCTATAGAATCTAAATCGAGAATTAAATCTTTATATCCACTGGAAATCAACAGTCTTTTTATCGCGATTTTATCCCTTGTGAGAATTTCGTCTCTATTCAATTTTTTTCCGGCAACTGTAACATCAAGATATATCATCATTTCAACTGTAACCGGCATGGATCGCTTAAGATATTCATTATCATAAATCTTTAACCACAGTGTCTGGAAACCTAACTTCGGGTTATTATGTTTGGATTCAATTGCAATGCGGCTTCCAGCGCAAACCGGCATCTTCAATTCAGGCAGATGAATGAATTTTAGTTGTATATCTGAACTCGGTACATCAAATTTTTCCTGGAAATACTCGGATACCATGTCCTTTACCATAACCGATGAGTCGGCTTGTGCAAGAGACATCGGAATCAATAATAACATAGCCGCAATCTTAAACCCCATCTTTGTCATTCCAGCGAAAGCTGGAATCCAGTTCTTACAAAGATTTATCAAACTCAATTCTGGATTCCAGCTTTCGCTGGAATGACAAAGAGATGGTTGAATTTTCAAAGATAGGGGTTTTCGGTCTGGCACTAAATACTTTACATACATCATCATTCACCGCTTCAAATTGTTTGTCATAGCTAATATCTCGTCTGCTGTTTTAACAGCTTTTGAGTTTATTTCATAAGCTCGTTGAGCCACAATCAGATTTATCATCTCCTGAACCACATCCACGTTGGATTTCTCGAGGTATCCCTGTACAACTGTTCCAAATCCATCCTCACCAGGAGGCCCATAAGCTGGTTCACCGGAGGCTTCGGTTTGTTCATACAGATTGCCACCTATAGCTCGAAGTCCGGCAGAATTCATAAAGGTCGCCAGTTCTAATTGTCCGATTTCTTCCGGTTCCGATTCACCCTGAAACAATACTGAAATAATTCCATCCTGACTGATATTTACGCTTGCGACATTTTCCGGCAGCATAATCTCAGGATAAACTCGCAGGCCGGATACTGAAACCAGATTCCCGGTGGAGTTTATTCGTAACGCGCCGTCTCTGGTATACGCATATTCTCCGTCCGGTTTCTGTATTTGAAAAAAACCATTACCTTCAATAGCGATATCAAGCGAATTGCCTGTTTCAGTAATATTTCCCTGGGTGAAGCATCTGAACGTAGAAATGGGCTTATTACCCATCCCAATCTGGATGTCGCCGGGTTTTTCATTTCCCTCGCCGCCGCTTGAACTTCCCGCCTGGATTGTCTCGTATAGTAAATCCTGAAACTCGACGTTATTTTTCTTATATCCGGTTGTATTGACGTTAGCCAGGTTGTTGGCGATTGTATCCACATTTAATTGCTGGGCTGCCATACCTAAAGCTGCGGTTCTAAGTGATCGAAGCATTTTTTCTCCTTATGGAATTAGCTTTAATTTCCTTGAAAAATAACATTATCTCACGCTTATTCAATACTTTGGAGTGCGCATGCCATGCTTGCGCCTTGTGTAATGATTATGTACAGTGTAAAAAGCGCAAGCATGGCTTGCGCACTCCAAAGTAATTCTAACGATACTTCCCAATATCATTCACCGCCCTGCCAAGAACACTATCAATGATTTTTGCAGTTCGCTGTGAACTTTCAAACTGGCGCTGTATTTCAATCATTTCAATCATTTCACCAACCGGACTCACATTAGACACTTCAAGGTTTCCCTGTTTAACGACAGGCTCGTCGACCAATTCCGATGATATATTTCCTGTATTTACAAATAAATTCTCACCTGTCTTCTTTAGTCCGATGTATGATTCAAAATCCACTATTCTTAAAACGTCGATTAACTCATTATTCTGGTAAACTTCACCTCGTGTTGTGACATTAATTTTACCGGCTTTCATTCCATCTGTTGAAATATTAATCCAACCACCATTACCTATGACCGGGTTACCATTAGATGTTTTCAACAACCCATCCTGTCCAACCTGAAAATGACCATTGCGTGTGTAGGTTTCACCTTGATTTGTCTCAACCGTAAAAAAACCTCTCCCTGCAAGTGCCAAATCAAGTGGGTTATTTGTCTGCTTCAGTTGACCTTGACTAAAATCGGTTTCTACTTTCAAGTTAGAATTCTGACTATCTTTCAAGTAATCAACAAATGCAACATCTCGTTTATAACCGGATGTATTTAGATTTGCAAGATTATTCGCCGTCACACCAGTCTTCCTGGTCTGGGCAATCATTGCGTTTTTAAGAATTTCTAACTTAATATTCATTAGTAAACCGAATTCTCCCTTTTCACCAATAATTAGCAATTACAATGCCAGAGAGAAACCAAGTAATCTCACTAACTGAAATCTGTAGAATGGTTATATATAACAGTTGTTATTACGTTGTTTATGGAATTGTATGTGGTAAATTACTGAAGATGAGGTCATTTATCTTATAGGTTAGGATGTGATGAGGCGGAATCTGTGAACATAGATGGGAACAATTTTCCTGTTCCTGGTCCTATATAGCTGGACCAAAATTGAGAGCAGTTTGTTTCAAGGTAACTTGATCATTCGTGTATTTCCTATATATTCCTGAGATTCAGAAGATTTGATTTCTAATAATTGCTGTGTAATTCTCTGAATACGTTTTGTTTGCGATAGAATAGCTTTCAACCCATTCTTAACTTTCTGCGGATCGACAGTCTGGAATGTGAGTTCCAGAATCTCTGTCAATCCTATTATCGAAGACAGTGGATTATTGATTTCGTGATTAACGGTGACTACTATTTCACCGATTGCAGCAAGACGTTCTTTCTCTATTAACATATTTTGGGCTTTTTCGAGATCATTTAATGCATTTTGCAGGATTTTATTCTGTTCCTGTAATTTCTTTTGTAGTATTATTTTGTCAAGTACAATTGATATCTGCGTTGATACAATCTCAAAGTCATCGCGATCTTTGAGTTTGAAAATGCCCGGTTCTTGATGTCCAAGATTTAATACTCCTAATAATGACTTACCTACCCATAATGGCATAGATACAAAGGAGCAAAACCGTCCTTCCTTTCCAGGACGCGCCTTAGTCAGCGATTCGAGGATGATCGGGGTTTTCTGTTTTGATACCCAGCTCGATAATCCATCACTCCGCTCGAAAGGGATTTCTCGTACAAGCTCGACAATATCATTGCCCTTTTGGAGAATCACTTCCAGACTATCATTCTTCTGGTTGTATAAATAGAGCGTTGCTGAATCAAATGGAACTGTTTTCTCCAGAAGATCGAATACCGCTTCATATATTTCATCAGTTCCCAGTCCTTTTTGTAAGATACTGACAATTTCACTAAGGAATTCTGTTTTGACAGTGGACATTAATAACCTTTTATAGTGAAGATTCACTTGAAAAATAGAGTTCAGAGTTCGACCTTTAGGTTGTTTTTCCTTCTCGAACTAATGGAGTGAATTCTAAATCCAACACACTTAAGTGCGAACTCTGAACTCTATTTTTCATACTATGTTAACAACTGTTCTCTTTCATCTTTCTGCACAACGGGGATTCTAATAGTAAATCTGGACCCTTTACCTTTATAAACTTTAACATTAATATTACCACCCATCGCTGCAATAATACTCTTTGCTATGGTAAGTCCTACGCCGGTATTAAGACCGGATTCTTTAGTTGTAAAAAATGGTTCAAATATTCTTTCGATTACTTTTTTATCAATTCCACCGGCGTTATCTTCAATGGAAATCTCTACCCATTTATTTCCTGCAAATTTCGTTGTGATAATTATCTCTTTTGTCCACTTCTTTGCACGTTTACCCGATAGTACAAATTCATCTAAAGCTTCTCTTGCATTTGTGAGTAAGTTGACAAAAACCTGTTCAATAGAGATGGCGCTTTCAACAATATAAGGAATATATTTCCCTTTCTTTAGTGTTAGCTTAATATTCCGTTTATCCATTTCATAAGAAGTCAGCCAGCAAGCGCTGTCAATTGCTTTATTAATGTCAACCATTGAAAAGGTGTGGTCTTCCGTCCGCTTAGCGAACAACCGGATATTTTCAACTATACCAGCCATTTTATTGGTCAACTGCATAATTTCAGAAAATCCGTGCTCTAATACTTCCTTTGAAAAATTAGAGCTCTGCAATAATGCTTGAGTCATATCCATCTTCAGTTTAAGTGTTCCCAAAGGTTGACTCAACTCGTGCACCAATCCGACTGATAGTTCTCCCAGCGCTTTAAGACGGTTATTGGAAACAGATAACGCCTGTTGTAATTTTAATTCACGCTCGAGTTTTTTCCAGTGTGAGATATCTTTTGCCGTAACGATGATGAATTTAATGCTATTATTTTTATCAGGAATTGCATTGAAATTCAGAAAGACTGGAACAATGTGTTTTTTATTTACTAATGTTGCTTCAATGTCCCCGAATATACCGCATTTTAGATGATCTATTAAATTTTGATTTCTTATAACAGATTGGTCATTATGCTCCGGAAGAGAATGATCTGATCTGATATTGTCCATTAAGATATCATCAATAAGTTTGCCAATCAGCTTATCCTGCTCGATCTGCAACAACTTAAGAGCGCTATTATTTGCATATTCTATCCTTCCAGTCGTATTTAGAATAAAGATCGCATCAGGTATATACTCCAGAATTGTAACTGTCGCTATATAATCCTTCAAGGTTGATAAATCCTTCGCATCAACTTTAGAATCATTAGTATGTCGTTTAGGCATTCTATTAAATTCCTTCTAATTGCTACGCAAGTATATTGGTTATAGCGTTATCTGATGGAATAACTTCATTATTAAATGAATTCTCATTTGCAAAGTTAAGGATTAAGTGTGGAGTGGTTTCTTCTACAATCAAATGAACTTCGTCAAATTTGTTGAATCGTTTTTTCGATTCGGTAAGAATATTATATCCCCAGATTCTTAATAAATAACGATTTTCACTTGCGCAATCCACAATCCGTCCTTTTAATATCGTTCCTTTTTCAAGACGTTTTATGAGATTTTCAAGACCGCCCTCAACAAAGTATTCTTTATTTTCCAATTTCAACAATTATTATTGCCACGAAGATTAAGAAGAATATGAATATGGTTTATGTATATCTTCATGCTCTTCGAATCCCTCGTAGTGGTGAAGACTTTATTGCATTCCCGCGAGGTTTCAATCCTGAAACTTCAGGATTGAAACCTTGCGGGAATGCAATTCTATTTTACAGTTCAGATAGCACATACATTAGGTTATACGATTATAATATCACGCTTTAACCGTATTCGGGGCTAGAGATAAGCTTGAATGCTATTAATTGACACTGTAGTCAGGGTTTCCCCAATCCCGATTGTTTATTGAGCAACAATATCAATGTTTTCACCTTTTTTCTCAATTAAATATCTTTCCGATTTGTTTATGCTAATATTTCCCATCAGCTTAAGGTCTTTCTTATTATCTTTTGAATTGATCAGAACGGAATCTTTTCTTCTTTTGTTTAACGAATTTTCATCCTTTTTTTTGCGTTTTTGTGAATCAGCATCTGTACCTTTAGCACCATAAACCGTCTGTTGTTGGTTTAATTTAACTCCTGATATGTTCTTATCTGGCAGCATACATCAATTCCTGCTTAAAACACTAATTGCTCTCTCATTTCCCCAAGAGTCTGATTGAGAACCTGTGATACACGTGATTCGGAGATTCCTAACATCTGTCCAATATCGAAAAGAGTCAGATCTTCATAGTAGTACAAAGCAAGGATAATACGTTTCCTTTCAGGCAGTCTCTTAATGATTTTCTTTAATTCAGCCTTCAATTCTTCTTTTTCCATAATAACATCAGGCGGAACTTGATTATCATCTGCAATTGTATCTTTCCGGGTTAACACATCATCCTCACTAACAGCTATTTTATCGTCCAATGATAACCTGTAATTCAAACTATTGGAATGAAGTGTTTGTGAATACATTTCTGCTGTAATGCCAGCTTTTTCGCATATTTCACTTGATGTAGGTTCTCTTCCAAGGACACCTCGCAGTTCTTTTGAAGCTTTAGAGATTTTATTCAGAATTTGCGTTTGATCTCTATTCAGGACTCCTTCTCGTCTGATAGCATCTACGATTTCACCTTGAATCCTTCTAAATGCATAGGTTTTAAAAGTCGCTCCACGGTTCGGACTAAATCGTTCAAGTGCATCCAGCAGACCGATTATGCCAAATTGAAGGAGATCGTCGCGTGTTAAAGTTGCAGTATTCGGTAGGTGTATTCGACCAACAATGTTTTTTACTAATGGCAGGAATGATTGAATAGCTTGCTCTTTATTTACCTGGTTTTTGTTTTTAATGTATTCCAATACCAGATACTCACCATTAAAGTTTCTTGTTAAAGCAAGTGCACACATTATTTATCTTCCACTTTTGGTTTCTGATTTGTGATAATTAAAACGAAACTAATTATTTGGGCTGCTAAAAAGAATGTGAACAGAATCCCGATGAACACGATAGCGCTTCGGATTATGCACGTGAAAAAAGAAATTTCTCCGAAGACGCATAAAACAAACGTCAAGATCGATATCAGTAAAGAGAACTTGTATACAAATGAGTTCACTATTCATCTCCAATATTGAAATTTCTATGGAGCATAAACCCGCTAAAAAAACCGGATTGTTCCGATACTTCTTTAGCCGGTAAACTTAACGTCTTTCTAATGATGCCCTTTATGGTATTTACCGTAAGGGAATCGGGGTTTTTAACTGTTAACGGTATTTGTTGACGAACCGATTCAACTATTAGATTATCTTGCATAATAGTCCCGCCAAAATTAATTTTACTATCCATAAATCTATGCACCATCAAACTCATTTTATTAAATATTGATTCACCTTCATTCTCAGATATAGCCATATTTATAATCATAATTAGAGGCATAGCTGCTTGATGCTGTCGAAGCATTTTAATCATACCATAAGCATCGGCAATGGAAGCGGGATCAGGTGTAACCATAAGGATTACCTTATCTCCACTTAGAACAGATGGTATAACATTTCTGTTAATTCCAGCGCCTGTATCGATAATGATAGTGTCGTATTCATTTTCTAATTGCGAAAAAGCATCTTTAAACTTCTTAATGCTGTGATTTTCCATTACTAATAATTCAGGAATTGCCGATGAGGCAAGTAGTATATCTATACCACCATGACTGTTGATAATAATTTGTCGTAAATCCACCTTACCGTTCAATACATCAGCAATCGAATACTTGGGACGAATACCCAACATAACATTTATGTTTTCAGGATGTATATCAGCGTCAATAAGCAGAATTTTCTTTTTAAGCTGACCTAAGAGAATAGCAATATTTATACTCAAAAATGATTTTCCTACGCCCTCTTTTCCGCTCGTAACAGCGATGATCTCAGGGAAACTCTTGTCTACCTGTAACCTGGATAATAGTGATATTTTTTGTGGTTGACTCATTATTATAAATGGTGTTTGCTTATTCGTGATCTTTAAGTTATTCGGAAATAAGGGGACAGTATACCTATTTTTTAAATACTCTTTGAAATAACGACAATCCGTAGAAAAATAGGTATACTGTCCCCCTATTTCCCTATCCGGTGATCGTTAATTTGGATGCGTAACTGCGCCTATTGTTTTAAGGTTTGTGTCAGGCGTTAACTCAGAATATGAAATAACTGATATATCAGGTAACACCGGTTCAATGAAATTCCTGACGTGCCGTCTTATTTGAGGAGATACTAATAAAGCCGGACGCGAACCTTCTGATATTAGCTTTTCTACCTTTTCACTAATAGATTCAAATAATCTGTTTACTTGAACAGGTTCGAATCCTAAATTATTAGTTTGTCCGTTTCCGTTTTTCACGGCCCCCATAATTGCATCTTCTAAAATTGGTTCAAGCGTGGCTACCGTGACTTCATTCTTGCCTAACTTAAAGAAGTCCGTGATGGTTTCCGACAGAGCGGTTCTCACATATTCTGTTAATACATTGGGGTCTTTAGAGAACTGCGCATAATCGGCAATGGTCTCAAGGATTAAAACCAAATTACGGACAGGGATTTTCTCTTTCAGCAAATTCTTTAAAATTTGTGTTACTACTCCTAATGGAAGCAAGTCGGGTACCAATCCCTCTACTACAGCGGAATGCGTTTTCTTCAAATGATCCAACATACGTTGAGTTTCCTGTCGATCTAACAACTTAAAGACATTTGACTTCAGGACTTCAATCAAGTGCGTGGCAATAACTGCCGGAGGCTCTACAATTGTGTATCCAGCAATTTCAGCCTTTTCTTTATCTCTTTCTGAAATCCAGATAGCCGGCAAACCAAAAGTGGGTTCAATAGTTTCAATTCCTTCAAGTGGAATTCGATCATCCGGATTTAACACCAGATAGTACCCCATCATTACTTCGCTTTTAACCGTTTCAATCCCGTAAATCTTAAAAACATATTCAGTAGACTTGAGCTGAATGTTATCTCGAATCCTTATTGGAGGCACGATAATACCCAGCTCGACAGCAATGCTCTTTCTGATGGTTGAGATACGCCCTAATAAATTCCCACCCTGATTTATATCTACCAGCGGAATAAGTCCGTAGCCGATCTCTATTTCGAACGCATCGGGATGAAGGAATTCCTCTATCTTATCTTCTATTTCAAGAACCGGTTCGGCATCAACTTCAGCTTTTCTTTCCAATTCAAGTTTCTTACTCTTCTGAACCATAAATCCACTGCCTGCTAAAAGAACAGCCATTATGAAAAACGGAACAAATGGCAGACCGGGTATAAGAGCCATAAGTCCGAGCACAACAGACGTTACAAACACTGCTTTAGGTCTTCTGGTCATTTGAGCGGTAATATCAGCGCCGAGATCGGATTCTGAAGTAGAGCGTGTAATTATGATTGCCGCTGCGGTTGAAATAATCAGCGCCGGTATCTGGGCGACCAGTCCATCGCCAATCGTCAGTAAAGTATAAGTTGCCGCTGCTTCACCAATTGGTAAACCTCGCTGAAGAGTTCCTATAACGAGACCGCCAATAATATTAATCGATGTAATGAGCAATCCCGCAATAGCATCACCTCGGACGAACTTTGCCGAACCATCCATTGCGCCGTAAAAATCAGCTTCACGGGCGATGATTTCCCGGCGTTGCTGAGCTTCCTTGTCATCAATCAAGCCAGCATTCAAATCGGCGTCAATAGCCATCTGTTTCCCAGGCATTGCATCCAGAGTAAATCTGGCGGACACCTCTGCAATACGAGTGGCGCCTTTTGTAATGACCACAAAATTAATAATCACCAGAATCAAGAATATTACTGCGCCAACCACATAATTCCCCTGCACGACAAATGAGCCGAATGCTTCGATTATCTCACCTGCATAACCTTCTCCAAGTATAAGCCGCGTTGTGGCAACATTAAGGGATAATCTGAATAAGGTAACTATCAGCAACAGACCGGGGAAAACAGAGAATTCAAGCGGACGCAGAACATATAGCGCTACAAACAGGATTACCAGTGCCCCTGTAATATTCATCACTAACAACATATCCATCAAAAAGGTCGGCAGCGGCAATATCATTACGCCAAGTATCATTACAATAGCACCCGCCAGCAGTAGACCGCTGTTTTTAGTTATATCGAATGACTTTAATTTGTCTTGTTTTTCAGGCATTGGGAAGTTTTTTTGATTGCTTGATTGTTTGATTGTTAAATTGCTGAATTGTTAAATTGTTGTGTTGCTGTATTGTGTTGTATTGCTGTATTGTTGTATTGTTACGAAATATCGGAACAATCAAGCAATCAAACAATTTAACAATGAATTACACATATGAATTTCGATTTTGATTCAGTTGGTAAACCTGGGCTAAAATCTCTGCAACAGCTTGATAATATATTATAGGGATTTCCATCCCCGGTTCAGTTGTATCGAACAAGCTCCTTGCAAGAGGTTTATTTTCGATAATTGGTACATCATTCAGTAAAGCGATTTCTTTTATTTTGTCCGCAATTTTTCTTTTTCCTTTAGCGACTACCATTGGTGCGTCTTCTTTTTTCATAGGTGCATATTTAAGAGCTATTGCTATTGTTGTCGGATTTGTTACCACGACCGTTGCATCAGGTACAGCCGCCATCATTCGTCTTCGTGCCGCCTGCTTCTGTAGGGATCTAATTCGGGCTTTTAATTCAGGGTTTCCTTCATACTGCTTCTGCTCTTCCTTCACTTCTTCTTTGGTCATTTTGAGGTTTTTCTCGAATTCCCATTTCTGATACGCAAAATCTAAAAGAGCAAGCGCTAATAGTGCCATTCCAATCTTTAACGACATTTCAAAGAAAACCTGCCCTATGAATGTAATAGTCTGACCTGCGGTTGTATTTGATAGTATCCAGTAATCAGTGAGATGTCTGTTTAATACTGAAAACCCTATTATACCAACAATGCCGATTTTAAGTAATCCTTTGAGTAACTCTACAAGCGATCGCAGTGAAAACAACCGTTTAAACCCTTTTAGCGGACTAACTCGATCAAATTTTGGAATTAGAGCTTTTTTTGCAAAAATCACTCCGACCTGAGCATAATTGATTCCAATTCCGGCAAGCAGAAGAATAAGAAGAATGGGAACAATTCCCGGCGCTAAGTACTTCATAGCCTGTAAAACTTGCAGCGGTAAAGAGTCAGGTGTAATGTCAATAATCGATGCATCTCGAAAAGTTGAGATCATAAAATCCGATAAGGATTTAAATAATTTTTCAGCGTTGAATTGTATGGCTATAATACCGGCGAGCATCACTGCTACTGAATTCAGGTCCATACTCCTTGCAACGTTGCCTTCATCCTTAGCCTTCTCGCGACGATGGGGAGACGGCGCTTCAGTTTTATCTTGTGCCGGTTTGTCTGACATAGTTATACGGTTTTAATGGGCTTTTGGCTTTTGGCTTTTGGGCATTTACATAAATCCCACAACTGTCGGTAACTAAAGCCCAATTATGGGATGAATCATTTTAATCGGTTATGCCTTTAGCTCAGCCGGAGTAGCGAAGCTTGCTGCGCGCTCGCAGGCAGATATGCATGCGCCACCGTACGAGAACGCAGAAAGCTTTTCTACTCCGGTATTATTAAGTGGACGCGCAGCAAGCTTCGCTACTCCGGTGTTATTAATTTTATACATTGCTGAGCTAAAGGCATAACCGATT
>JAVCDD010000219.1 GCA_030765125.1 Candidatus Hatepunaea meridiana | reverse complement strand
CTTTTGGCTTTGGGTTAGAGCCTATAGCCAAAAGCCTAAAGCCAGAAAAACTTAACAAAGGGCTCGGAATATCTGCGGATGTATTGTTGCAGGAATCAATTGTAAGTGAGAGTGAAGAGCGCAAAATAGAAAGAAAGAAGCATACAATTCCTCGTTATGAAGTATCCGGGTAGGTCGGTTTCTCCGTTTTTTTGGGGCAATAATATTCAATAAAAATGAAAGTAATACTTGACAAGTCCTTTTTTCTTTCGTATTATGAATATAAGTGTGATTGGATTTACCAATCTTTTGATACTAAACAAATTAGAACGGAGAGGAACAATGAAGAACTAGAGGAATGTTATTGTCATCTGTATTGCGATCTTTTTCAGCGTACAGACGGTAGAGGCGTACACGTTCAATGGGCGTGAGTATACGCAGATTGAAAGTCAATGGTATGTGGTTTACCAGGGTGTTAACTATAAGCTTGTTGGCACCGAAATTATGGTGAAATTCGAGAGCTATGCCACTCAAACTCAAATCAATAACCTGCTCTCGTCGCTGGATTGTGAGACTATTAAGGTAATGAGTACCGGAGCTTACCTTGTACAATATTCAATCACTCCGCCAGTAGATCCACTTGAACTATGCGATGATTTCCTCGAAGACAGCATAGTTGAGAGCGCAAAGAACAATACCGAAGGCAAAGCGGCACAGCCTGCAGACGAGTATTATGAAAATCAAACATATCTCAATGCAGATAACGGATTTGGCGATGATATTAACTTCGAGACTGCCTGGGATATTCAGAAAGGCGACCCGGATATCAAGATCGGTATCATTGAGGATGGTTTGCTCTGGACACATCCGGATATTGATGGTCTTAATATCTGGCAGAATCTCGGTGAGGACACCAATGCTAACGGTACGCTGAATGAAGATCGCGATGATTTTGATAACGCTGATCTCAATGAAACTGATGATGACGAGAATGGTTTCGTTGATGATCTGATAGGCTGGAATTTTACTGGAGCCGGAGAACCTCACCAGATAGGCGATAGAGTTCCGAATGTTGAAGAATGTGAACACGGAACTGTTATTGCCGCTATAATAGGGGCAATGACCGATAATAATGGTGGCGATAATGATGAATTCGTCGGTATTGCAGGCGGTGATGGGGAAGAAGATCGCGGCTGTTCAATTGTTTTCTGTAAAGTTGGAGTGGGATACAACACCGACAGGGTAATTGACGCCTTGAATTATTTAATAAACATCATAGAAGTTGATATTGTTAACATCAGCTTTACTATGGCTCAGGACGTTGATGTCGAGGATCTCTTGGACGTGGCTGATGAGAATGGCATCCTGGTATGCTGTGCTACGGGAAACGAGGCAGATGATGAAATTATGTTTCCTTCAGATTACGAAACGACCCTTGCGGTCGGCGCGAGTTTCCATGACCGTCGTTGGAACGGATCTAACTACGGAGTCGGATTGCATATCGTGGCTCCAACCGGACATGAATTTGTAGAAGCAGAAGAAGAGTATCTGGTATACATCTGTCATTCTCAGTCGGATGGTGCAGGATGGGAAGAGGGAGTTGACCCGGATACAGATTTAGATGATTGTGCAGTTGAAAACTCAACATCCGCTGCTGCGGCTTGTGTTTCTGCTGTTGCAGGCTTATTACTGTCCGAGAATCCCGATCTTGAGCCCTCCGAATTGAAGGAAATTCTTTTCCTTGCCGCAACCAGAGACGACGAGGGTGAAATCGAATATGAGATTCAGGATGACGGGGATCCGGGAAACTGGAATAATCAAATGGGTTTTGGCGAACTCGACGCCGGATTGGCGCTCCAACACTGTGATCGACTTGAGGAGGAGCTCCTAGGTGATGGCTGGTCGATAATATCTTCAAACAAGATTCCATGTTTTACAGCGCCTAATGGCTTGGATGGGGAACAAGGTGTATTCTTTATCGTTAATGAGTTAGTTGACAATCTCGAAATAATGAAAGATCAGGAAGGTGGTTTCTGGGTGCCTTCATTTGGGTTCAACAGTATTGATTGTTGGGACTATCATTATGGCTATCAAATAAAATTGGATATTGGTGATTATACTTGGGTATCACTTGGTGAGCAAGCTAATTTCTACGAACCAATAGAGCTACTTGAGGGATGGAATATAGTCGCATATTTTCCTGTGAATGAGATTGATCCAAAGGATGCCTTTATAAGTTTATGGGATCCTGAAGATGAAGAAATCAGGTATCTTATTATTGCTAAAGATGACATTGGACACTTCTATTCGACAGAATTTGGTTTTAGCAATATGGGTGATTTAAGCGCTGGTGAGGGCTATCAAGTCAAAGTAAATGATGAATGTACCCTTATTTATCCTGAAGAAAATCTTGATGCCTTTGGAGGAAACAACCAAGGATATTCAACAGACGAACCTTCTCATTTCAGATTTAAATCAAGAACCGCAGATTTCTATCCGATATTACTAACATCTATATCGGTAGATAATATTAGATGTGATAATGGAGATGAGGTCGGTATATTTACGCCGGATGGTCTGTGTATTGGCGCTTCAGTTTATAATGGTGAGCGGTTAATGCCACTATCTGCATGGAAGGACGATACAACAACGGTTGAGATTGACGGCTATCGTGAAATGGAAACTTTCTATTTTCGCTATTGGGACGATAATAGAAATAATGAGATAGGTTTTGATTCATTGAACGTCTTTTCAAATACGGACGTCTCTGAAGAAGAACCTGTTTTTTCAGCACACGACCTGATAATTGGCAATCCTGAGCTTATTCCTGGTTCTCTACGCATTGAAGGTAACTATCCAAACCCATTCAATTCAGAGACTATTATCAACTATTTCCTTGCAGAAGCAGGATATGTAAACATAGTAGTCTACGATTTACAAGGACGAAATATTCGTAAACTTACTGCCAATACGCAGAAAGCAGGTGAATATCGTGTTGTATGGGACGGTTGTGATTCTCAAGGACAGGCAGTTTCTTCAGGTATTTATCTTTATAGAGTATCTTATGGAGCCGATAAGGATTTCACATCAGGCTCTATAAATAAAATGCTGTTAATTCGATAGTTAATACCATATAAAAAAGGATTAACTCGTTCCCACGCTCCAGCGTGGGAACGAGAGGATGTCTTTCCGGCTAAATCCCTTTTTGTTTAAACTGAGGAATAAGTATGTACAAAATAGCTTTTATTATTTGTATGATAACCATTTTCATTCCCTGTATATTGTTTTCCGAGACCCATGTCGACGGAGAGATGGGGGGCGAGGTGGTCTGGGACTTGGACGGCAGCCCATATATTGTCGATGAGCATATAGAGTTTGCCGAGGGTGGTGCCGAACTGACCATTGAACCGGGTGTGGTGGTTCAATTCACGAATTATACAGGAATATACAGTATGTATGGTGGTACAATCATCGCAGAAGGCACTCCTGAAGATTCAATACTTTTCATACCCACACCCATGGATGCTCGCTGGTCGGGAATTCATATCGATAATCTCAATGCAGTGGGCAGTTTCAATTACTGCTATTTTTTTCGCTCTTATGGTCATCACGAGGCTGATCCGGTCTTTCAACATTTCAGAACATCGTTTGAGTTAAGGCATTCGACTATCCGTCATGCTTCTTTCCTCTTACATCTCATGACTAATGAACCCATAATTGAAGATTGTCTATTTGATGGTTTTATATGTCAGGGAATTATTCCATATCATGCGAGTAATGATAGCGCAGTTATCAGACGCTGTGTATTCATTGATACTACAAATATTCGTTATTGTATTGGTACATATAGAGGTATAGTTGATAACTGTATATTTTATGGTACGAGGTTTAGCGGAGGATTAGAGCAACGGCATGGCAGTAGAGTTACAAACTCAATTTTTATTAACACTCGATATATAGAGCGAGCTCCTATTAGCGGGTGGCCTGTTAGCGTGTCTAATAATTGCATATATGATTGGGAAGGTATAACCAGAAACGATATTGAAGATGTCGGCGTCCTCAACCGCGTTAACGCCAACGGCGATTCCACCGACAGATTCGGCAATATGATCCTCGACCCGCAGCTTGTTGGCGGTGAAGACTTCCCCGACCGTTTCTTCCTTAGCGACGACTCCCCCTGCATAGACGCCGGCAACCCGGAAGATGACCCCGACCCCGACGGCACCTTCCCCGACATCGGCGCATTCTTCTACCCGCAATGCAATATCAACGTTGAACCGGATACCGTTGAGTTTATAGGTGTTCAGATTGATGAGGTAGTAGAATTGGAATTGGAAATTATGAATATAGGTGTGCTGCCGCTCCAGATTGATAGCTGGACGATTCACCCGGTTAACATTCCATTCCGCATCAATGATTTAGAGCAGGAGTTTGAGCTTTCACCGGATTCATCCCGCGTCGTTACTATCAGTTTCGCACCCCTTGAAGAGCAAAGATATGAAGCCAGCCTGCTCATCGAATCCAACGACCGCGACGAGGATATACTTGAAATTCAACTAATCGGTACAGCATTGGGCGTTGG
>JAVCDD010000175.1 GCA_030765125.1 Candidatus Hatepunaea meridiana | reverse complement strand
TATACCATTGTCAAGTGTTACAGCAACACGATAGATAATTTTCAAAGAAACATAGTAGTGCACACATATTCTTCATATGATGCTAATTATTATAGACTTAAATGAAATTCTGGGGGAAGATGCGCTTTAAGGATTGTATTCACAAAAGATTTCAATTCTGCACAGTGCGAGATAGATATTGAGAGATCGTTATCTCTCAGAATTCGTCCAGCGTCACGAGGTTTTATGTACGCTCTGCTTTTACTACCTGTGCGAAAGATTTCCTTGATGCGATACGATGGTGGATTGTTGTGGTTCACCTGTTCAGGATTACCTTTCGGCGCTACTCGATTATGACCTGCCAACCGCTGAATATCCTCCCAATAGGGAAGCAACCACGCTTCAAAGTCATACTGGGCTGCATGCGAATGGAATCGTTGTTCTTCGCCTACCCATTGCCGCATTTTATTTCTGGCATCTGAAGCATCAGTGAAATCAGGTGGTTGACTACCGGTGTAGACATCTGTTAAGGCTATTACATGATCAGACGGCTTCTTTCCGCTCAGCAAATTATGCACGATTCGCTTTAGCTTTTTTTGAGTTGGAATCCGACCATCGTACGGATTAACATCAATCTTCGGCATGTTTCCTTGCAGGCGCGCTTCAAGGAAACCTCTGAGATAAGGCAAGAAAGCTTTCTCTGTTTTTCCTTCGACTATTAATGTGATTTTCAAGATCGTCCCCCCATACGCCCTAAGCGCCAGACTTCATCCAAGCTATAATCTTCCAACCATCGATTCAAATCTAATGTGTCCGCCCAAGTAGCACTTGTACAGCCATCCTCGGTTTCGTCCATTACTACAACCTCATCCGGCTGTAGAAACCTTATTAATCTATCAGAATGCGTTGCAACAACAAGTTGTGTTCGTTGGGATGCTTCTCGCATCAGGTCTGCAAGAAGACTCAACATTTCTGGATGAAGACTGACTTCGGGTTCATCAATCATAGTGATAGTTGATAAACCAGGACTTTGCAAAAGAGATACCAACCACAGAAAACGCAACGTTCCTTCAGAAAGCTGATGCATATACAACGGTTTAGAAAAACTATTTTCTTTCCACGTCATTGCCAACATCCCGGCTGCGACAGGTGGAAAGTTAAGGTTTTCAAAGCCTTTAAATGCTGCCTTAAGTGTATCTATAATCGTTGAAAACCTATCAGGATTGGCTTCTCGTAAATAATACAGAAACGAAACAAGGTCTTCTCCTTCTTCGCCTGGAAGTTCAGCGGGTTTCATCTGTTGCGGAAGTTTAACTAAAGCCCGTTCTCCGACATCAAGAACATGGTATTTGGACGCTGAACTTAAAATACGCCGAAACTCCTCAGGTTCAGGATACATTTTTGGAACTTGAGATAGCGAACTCTCAAGAGGATTATGACTCCAATTAGGTCTATTTGTTATTAGTTTGTTCTCTTGTATTTCATAGTAAGTAACATTATCATAGAAAGATTCAATATGTATAAATGGTTTCCTGCGACCTCTTGGTGAAGTGAGTGATTCAAACGGAATCGCGTAGGACTGTGCTTTAGAGCTGATATCTAATTGATATTCCAGCGGTGACCCAGGATTTCTTTCATCTTTCATATTAACAGTCATGGATATTTCATCTGCACGGTCAACGGTGAGAAGACTTCCTATACCTCCCAGACGGTTCAACTCTTTATTTAACCCCCCTGCTGCCGAGGCAGAAAGAAGAGAAATGGCGTCAAGGATGGATGTCTTGCCGATGCCGTTGGCTCCAATTAAAACCATCAGAGGTCGTATGTTCAAGTCAACATCCAACAATCGCCTGAATCCTCTGATTCGAAACCGATTCATTTTATACATATTCGAACCTTTTAAATTGCCTTAGTCTTTGGTTTATACCACCATATTTACATATTTAGCGCTAAGAGACGAGGCACAAAAGAAATCTCTTTGTGGCTTTGTGTTCTTTGTGTTCAATTGTTCTTCTATCTCCAAACCATCACCCCTTCTCGCCGAACGATCTCAATCAGCGGCGTGCCATCGTCATCCTCCCATTGCTTCAATCCGCAAGGGACAGGCTCGATGTGGGAGTCAATCGGTATTACTGAAGTCCAGAGTAAATCTCGATCACGCCGTTTATGTTGACCATCAAAGTGTGACGATACTACCATCACGTCAATGTCACTCCAGCGATGCGGTTCTCCGGTTGCATAAGAGCCGAATATAACGCCAAACTGAGGCTTAAGTCCCCGTTCAGCCAACAGTCGCAAGTAGAGCTGAACTTTGTTTACAATAGCTTTATCAACCATTCGTAAATCTCCTTTACGTCGCTAAACCACCGAGATTTTCTATCTTTGTTCTTTCATTGTTTATTCTTCTGTCTACCATTCCACCAGCACCCGCGACTCGTCACCGTAGAATTGGGGGGTTTGCAGACCGGCGATTTTGCGCGAAGTTTCTGTTACGTTGCCGGTAACATAAGTCTTCAATTCACCCAATGTTATTCGATTATCATTATCTGCATCGGCTTTTCCCTGTAATCCCAATGCCAGCCAGTAGGTGAACAATCCGGTCTGCGACCGGTCAAAACCGAGCGACGTTTCGCTGCCCGTCGAAGAATTAATCACTGTAAAGTTGGGATACATTCGCCACGGCTCTGTGAGGCGCAATCCCACTGCTTTGTGAGCAACGAGGTTTTCGGTTTGAATCTTCTCGGACGCCCGTGAAGCTCCGCTGAAACAGGCGTCCAATATCACTGTAACGCTCTTTGCTTCCAACCGGTTAAGGTTCTGATACAGATCGTTCAGGTTATATCCTGCCATCTCAAGCTGTTCAGTGCGCCCGTCGGAAGGAAACAGATAAACCTCTGAACCGTCCTTTGCTGGAATCCCATGTCCTGAGTAATAAACGAACAACTCAGTCTTGCCTTTAATAATCTCTCTCTGCAGCTCGCCATAGTCGGGATTAAATATATTATCGAAGAATAATCCTGTCACTTCACTGCTTTTGAACAAGACTACTTTCTCCACACCCAGCCGCTTCTTCAGATACTGCTGCATCAGTTCTGCGTCACTTTCGGCATAAGGAGCATCGGGCAGGTTGCGATATTTCTCCACACCTATCACCACCGCGACGGAGTTGGAGCAATGGGTTTTAGCGGGAACGACATTGCGGATGGTCTCAAGCTGCGGGACACGCGCAGTGAACTTGGGCGAAGTGAACTCAAATCGCGCTGCTTGTCTCTGGATCACTGCCATGTCAAACTTGACCTCGACAATCTGCGGTTCGGGTGGTTTTTGTTCGAGTAATAACGGCAGTTGAAAGTCTGTCAAAGAGCCTTTTCCGGTGGATTCAGTAAGTGACAAGAACAGAGGTAACTTTACAACAGTATCCACCCGCTTGTTGGGGCTGATAGTTATCCAGATATCACCAGTTTCACCCGGTTCCAGAGTTCCCAAGCTGCCGGATCCATCGGTGACATATATGTTCTCATCAGTTGAAACCAGCTTATAGGATGTTTCTTCCGCTTTACGATAACCAATGTTTTGAATAACTAACCGCACCTTTACTTGTTCACCCGCCTGCAACTGACCATCAGACGGGCGCCCAAAGGTTCCATCACCCCAATCGATAATCTCCAGACCGGCAAACTTGAGTTCAGGAGGCTGGAAGGCTTGGGTTTGTAAGACCAAATAGGCGGGGTCCATGTCGTAGCCTAATAATTCTTTTACGTCAATGAGCAGGCGGTGCAGGGCGGTTTCAATGTCTAAACCTGCTTCCAGTGGGATAACAACCTCTTTGGATTCATTGGGATCGAGTTTGCTTATTCTGATTTCATTAGAATAAAGATCAACAGGTTTATCAGCCTGGATACCGACCTTAAGCCAATGAGCGGGTCCTACTCCCCTGTTGCTGAATTTCAAGGTGACTCTACCTTTCTCTCCACCTTCCATAATCCCGTCTCCGTTCTCGTCGGAGAAATTAAGCTCGGCATAGATGTCAGGTGGAAAACCGTGCTCAGGTGGAACTAACCAAAATTTGATATTCTTGTCAGAACTCTCGGCAAGCATCCCCCCGTCTGGGCTGAAGGTGACAGAATTGAGCGAACCTGAACGCTTTGTCAGGGTGCACAGTTGTGCTCCATCAGATACCCGCCATAGTATAATATTATTACCACTGCCAGCGAGGATCTCCCCGTCCGGGCTGAAAGCAACGGATTCGACAAACCCTGAATGCCCCTTCAGGGTTCGCAGTAGTGCACCATCCAAAACCCGCCACAGTTCGACGTCTTTATATCCCCCGTGTGCGAGTGTCTCTCCGTCCGGGCTGAAGGCATAGGAATTTAATATATCAGAACTCTCGGTCAGGGTGCGCATCTGCATACCATCTGAAACGCGCCATAGTTTGATGATGACTTCGTCCTCCCCCCTGTTGCTTTCTTCCTCACTAACGCTGGTGATCGTCTCCCCGTCCGGGCTAAAAACGAAGGATCCGACAATACCCCTATGCCCGGACAGGGTGTGCAGCAACGCACCATCCGAAACACGCCATAGATTAATTGTACAAAAACTGTTCGCGCTAGCCAGCAGTTTTCCGTCGGGGCTAAAGGCAACGGATATGAATTTAGCATAATAATATGTCAAGGTGCGAAGTAGGGTGCCATCCGAGACGCGCCACAGTTTGATTGTGCCTTTATCGACATCGTCCCTACACCCACAGGCGAGCGTCCCTCCGTCTGGACTGAAGGCGACGGACTCCACATAACCCGAAAGACCGGTCAGGGTACGGACTAGCGTACCATCCGAGACGCGCCACAGTTTGATTGTGCTCTCGTCGCCATAGTCCCAGCCCCCGCTGGCGAGTGTCCCTCCGTCCGGGCTAAAAGCAACAGAATTGATACGTCCAGAATACGCCGTCAGAGTTAGCAGATGTGAGAT
This sequence comes from Candidatus Hatepunaea meridiana, assembly GCA_030765125.1. GTDB lineage: Bacteria > Electryoneota > AABM5-125-24 > Hatepunaeales > Hatepunaeaceae > Hatepunaea > Hatepunaea meridiana. Next base: position 33,208 of record JAVCDD010000175.1, on the reverse strand, counting down.
GTCAGCTTCTTGTGCACCAGTCGTAATTACAAAAGCTATGCATGAAATTAATACGATTGCTGCAATGTTTGATCTATTCATTATTATTGTTTCTCATCTGTGCTGTAAGAATCTATATTATTTATTGAAGTACAGATGGAACTATGCAAAATCAGGTCTTCAGGCAGTCCATTGTCACTGTGTAAATGCTTTAAACAGTTTTCAAAGCACGATTCTGCGCATGGATGAATAATAACTTTGTCAATTAATTGGACAAAGTTTATTGGGATATTCCAGCCGTGAGATGTCCTTATTCTCTGAGACGTTTCTGGGGGGTTAAATGAGGCAACTCCTGTGACGCAAGCTCTTAGCTCGTTCTCAAGAGTATATTCGAGACTCTTGTGAAACCAGGCGCTATCTTGTAAGATAAAGTTCTCATTATCTGTGATATTTTGATCAAAATCCATATAAAGCACCCTTTTAATAGGAATAAAAGGCAACAGTGAATCGCGAGGCTCAGATTGAGTGGAACTAATCGCTGGCGAGCGTGGGAGTGAATCGCGAAGCCTCGCTACAGAGGAACGAATTGCTAACGAGCATGGTGAGGTAGTGTAAGTTTTCCAAAGAAGATTAGATTCGTAGTCGCCTATATACCAACAAGTTACAGAACGATAACCTTCGTCTTTGAATGTCTCAAATTCTTCTTTCAAAGACTCACAATGCTCCGGATGTCTCTCCCCAATTGCCCGTAAATGGCTTGGTGATAGTGTTCCCTCAAGTAGATCATCAAAAACATTGAGACGTGTAAAGTGAAGAGATCGCTTTTGAATCATCTGCTCATACTTCCAATAGTCCATATATCGCCAGATAACTGTATCATCAGGTGGTATAACAAATTGATTTGTCATGGTTGGTTCTCTTTAAGATTGAGATTTCTTTGTGCCTCTGTGGTTAATTCTTTCATCTCCACACCATATATCCAACGATAACAACAATCCCAAATACCATCATCAACGCATAGTTTCCGATCAATCCAGTTTGAACCTTTCTTATTACCGAACCAACCCAGCCTATAAATATTGCTACACCGTTTACCAATCCATCCACCAATTTGACGTCGAACCAGCGCCATAGACCATCTGCCATACCTATAGTTGTTTGCACGACAACGAAATCATAAGCCTCATCGATGTAGTACTTGTTAAGCGCAAATTTATGCAATCCCTTTAGTTTAGCTGCCAATCGCTTCGGTATTTCGGGGTTCTTGATGTACCAGGCTCGCGCCCAAAATATGCCGCCAACAGCAATGACTACTGAAATAATCATAACCACGTATTCAGCAGCAAGCGAATGGTGACCGTGTTTTCCGGCGAGTTCTTCTGCGAGGGCGAACGACGGGTGCAGGAACTTCTCGAACCAGGCGCCGCCGCCGAGTGCGTGAGGTATTGCAACCCAGCCGCCAATGATGGAAAGAACTCCCAGTATTACAAGCGGCATCGTCATCACTTTCGGTGACTCGTGCAGATGATCCTCCTGGTCGCGCCTGCCTTTCCATTGTCCATGGAAGGTCATATATACCAAGCGGAACATATAGAACGCTGTCAACAGCGCCGCAATCATCGCTACTATCCCGATGCCCAAATGACCGCTGGCGAACGTCTGCCATATTATCTCATCCTTGCTGAAGAAGCCTGAGAAGCCGGGGATACCGGCAATGGCAAGAGTGGCTACAAGGAACGTCCAGTATGTAGTCGGCATCTTGTTGCGCAGGTTGCCCATATAGCGGATGTCCTGCGGATCGCCGTGAAAACCGCCGCGCTCGTGAGCGTGATGAACAGCGTGAATCACCGACCCGGCGCCGAGGAACAGCAGCGCTTTGAAAAAGGCATGCGTCATCAGGTGCGATATACCGGCAGCGAATGCTCCCACGCCGCAGCCGACGAACATATAGCCCAACTGAGAAACCGTGGAGTAAGCGAGCACCTTCTTGATGTCGTTCTGTACCAGAGCGATAGTCGCTGCAAAGATAGCCGTTCCAACTCCAACCCAGGCTACGATCTCGAGCGTCGCTGGCGCCATTACAAAGAGGAACGAGTTCCGCGCTACCATATAGACACCGGCGGTGACCATCGTGGCAGCGTGTATGAGCGCCGATACGGGCGTCGGACCTGCCATAGCGTCGGGCAGCCAGACGTAAAGGGGAATCTGAGCGGACTTGCCGGTTGCGCCGATGAACAGGCACAACGTTGCCCAGAAGAAGATAGACTTCGGTCCCACCCAGTACTGAGTCTGCTCAGCCACGCCGGAGAACGACAGCGTACCGAATGCCGCAAACAGAATAAAGACGCCGATCAGGAAGCCAAAGTCGCCGATTCGGTTGACGATGAACGCTTTCTTACCGGCAGTGGCTTTAGCGTCGTCGGTGAACCAGAACCCGATCAGCAGATAACTGCACAGTCCTACTCCTTCCCAGCCGATGAACATAATCGGGTAAGAATTGCCGAGCACAAGCAGCAACATAAAGAAGACGAACAGGTTCAGGTAGCTGAAGTAGCGGCTGTAGCTCGGATCGCCGCGCATATATCCAATCGAGTATATATGGATGATGAACGACACGCCGCTGACGACCAGGATCATCACAGCGCTCAGTGGATCGAGCAGCATCCCAAAGTCGACTGTTAATTTCCCAGCGGCAAGCCAGGTGAACCAATCGTGTTCGATAATGCGGTTATGAGGTTCGAGTCCTATCAACTCAACGAATGCCGCCACCGACATCGCAAAAGCAATCCCGATAACCGCGCACCCGATAAACCCAACCGCCTTATCGCTTAGTTTTTTACCCAAAAGCCCGTTTATCAGGAAGCCGATGAAGGGGATTATGGGGATTAGGTATAAGTAATTTGACATTTAGTATATTAAAGTTAAGTGTTTAATTCTGTAGGACTAATTTCTTCTCACGCGATTCCCAAACCTTTGCGCCTCTCGATTTCAGAATGAGGATTTCTACTCCGAGAACTTTACCCTCAGCATCATAATCGAGAATGATGCCATCGACCATCTCCCGTGTATCGGCAATCTCGCCCTCAGCTATCTTGATATAAGCGGCATCAGCTTCAGAATCGTATTCGAATATCATGCTCTCCTGGCAAGTTTTCGATTGGTTTCCAGTACCATCTGGACTGCTTCTTTGAGGTTTTCGCGTGCTTCTTCAAGCGTTTTACCCTGCGTATTCGCTCCAGGTAATTCCTCAACCCAAGCTATCCACCAATCCTCATCCTGTTGAAATACTGCATTAAATTTATCCATTATCTTCCTCTGATTGATTGTCTTTGACGTCCAGTTCTTTCTTGATATCTTCCATAGAGATGCTTCGACCTTCCTCAAAATCTTTAATTCCCCGCCGGACATCCTCAACCAGCTTGGAATCGGACAAGATATCGATGGTTTCCTTCATCGACTCATATTTTTCAAGCGGAATGAGAACCATCGGTTTATCTGATTTTATAGTTAAAGTTGGCATATTGCCTCCTAATAATTGTCTATCGCCATACAATAAATTGACGTCAACATTTAGTTTTGAGGATGCCTATGAACTCCTCATATTTAGCTTCTTCAGTGTATATAAGTCATTCAGGGAATGGTAAATCTGCTTGACTCGACATCCCTTTTACCTCTTCAATGAATAGATCCAATGCCTTCTTAATAGATCTTATATTCTTTCTAACATCTATTGCCAGTATCTCCCACCTCGGTGGCTGGCCTGGTAGCCTCTTCAATAATTGCTTTCCAATTGGCTTGCGTATCAGTGCGTTTAGTACTTCTTTTGTTCTTCGTCTAATCTCCTTTTTTTTATCATCTGATATTACAGACCATACAGAAACATACTCCGAGCAAAACTCTTCTACATTGAAACTTGTTTTCTTTCTAACAAGTATAGATATCAGGTGCTTAACAATGAACCATACAAGCTCACTCTTCTTAATACAATCCAATGAGAACGGTAAGTAACTTATTGGTATTCTGTTAAGTTGGATTCCTTTCGTAAAATACTTATCTGTTAAAGGCTCTTCAAATTCATTGTGTACCTTATTTAATTCGGATAAATCTGTGCTTCTTTCAAATTGAAGCAATGGGAATTTGTATCCTTCTGCATCAAAATGCTTTTCAAAAATTTCTAATGCATCAGGCAAGACAATTACACAAGTATTGAATGTATTTACAGAATCTGGAGGTATCGCTAAAACCTCAATAAGATCACGCCTGTTAATGATAGAATATCTCTGAAGTTGATCTGGTTTGTAATCCGAAATCGACATTGCTTCTGTCCACTCAATTATCAGAGTGTTATTTGTCTTTTCAGAGGTTATAATCAAGTCAGGAGCTGATATTCTACCTGATGTGATTGGAAATGACGCTTCAAACTGAAATATCTTATATCCAAGCTTATTGCAGAATTCAGAAGAGTAGGGTCTCAGACTACGAGAACCTTTACACAAACCAATAAATAGGTTAGGTAATAAAAGGCTAAAGGATTTGTTTTCCATCATCAGTCTCCAAGGTAAAACGAGCATTTAGATAGTGCTGCAAGTTAGTATAAAGACGGGCAATGCTATTGCCACAAGTTTCTTCAGGTAGATAGACAGATAGCACATCAGGAAATATCTCCATTGAGAACTCTCCACCAGTATGGAAATCAACCACTTCTACTACTGCGGATGACTCTGACATTTCTCTCTTAAATCCGAGGAGTCTAAATGGAAGTGCACTATTCAGCGCTCTATCACAAAAAGTAGTTATTGGAATTCGATAGCCTTCAGGTGGTATAAAATGAAGAGGTGAACCCTTCAAGATAATACCTCCGTTTGATTCGGATTCGCACCAACGAAGTGAATACTCGTTTTCAATATTTAAAATATTATCCCTATATGATTTTCGAACACTAGATAATGTTGCTGCATGAGTGCTAAAGTCCGTTCCTCTAACCGTGAATTTGCCATTAAATTTCACATCCTGCAATGCGAAATGCTCATTGGTTTCTCCATTACCTAACTCCTTTAACCTGACTTTAGACAGTACTGTTTTATCGCCATATACTTCATGATCTCTTAGTAAATCATACAGTTCCTTAGTGTCCCTTCCACCCCATAGTTGCATTTTTAAATACGTTGTTCTTTCTTCTGTCTCTCCTTCAAATTTTCTATAATCATAGTCTAAACCGAACCCCTTCGGAATACCACGATTTTGAATAGACTCTAAAAACGAGGGCCAAAACCACACTAAATCTAACTCCGGTTTTATCTTTATGAGTGATTCAAGCCACCAATCTACTGTTTTTGAATTACTTATTGTATAAACAATCCAAAATCTTTGATCAGTTATACAATCAACATAAATCAAAGCTCTTTGGTCGCTACGATTCAAATTTAACTCAAAGAACCCTTTTTCTTCTTTACACTGTACTTGCACAGTACTCTGAGTATTATCCAATGGTTTGAATAAATAATTTAGAAATTCCATCCAAGCATGTTGATCGTTTGTTGTTTCAGCCAGATTTGTTGGAACATCAACCTCAATAACATATGATTTAATTAGAGTACTCTCAAAATCGAGCCTCTGTCTCTGCAATAGCGATTCATAGGCAGTCATCATCTGTCCTTGGAGAAAATCAAACAACTGCCTACGAGTTTGTATATTTCGTTCTTTAATCATAGCAATTATTTCCCCTCTATTATTCCTGTGTTCTCAAACTTCCAGACATATCCACCTCCACTCACAGATTGGCATTTTTGTACACTAAACAAGACACTCAACAGCACATTAAGAAAACATTCAGCATCTCAGAATTCCCCATACCACAGATCCTTCAATTCCCCCACTTTATAATCCTCAACATCCTGCCTGCTGTCAAGCCAGTTGCTGATCTGCTCTATTCGCCCTTCAGGATTATCGGTTTTACGACCAAATTCGACTATGAATTCCTCAAAGAATATCCTTAAGAATTAGATACATTCGCTCGAAACTTGGCAGATTATTTCTTAGCGCTTCCGGATTGAGCTTCCCAAGTATCTCATAAGAACGCTTCCCTTTTTCATATTTATTAGTGCAGTTCTTAGTTGCTTCTTTTAGTTTGTCCTGAATCTCATGCCGGTTTCGATTTTCCAAATCATTTAAAGGAGGAAGTTTTTTCGCATTCAATTTAAGATAGTGTGATTTCAAGGTTGCTCTATCTGCAACAATCCAAGTCTCCATACATGTGGTCATAAAAAGCACCTGTTCGTCAGTCGCTCCCTGAGGCTTATTCCATTTGTCGCGAGTCTTAAGGTGATTCCATGTTTCATTGATGTTAGCAACTGGATCCTCACTGTCGATAAGCATTGCAATATAATCTGATGAAGCTTTCTTAGCGTGGTCAGCTTTGAATCGTTTATAAACAAAACCGCGAGCGCCCCAAGGAACAAGCCGTGGCATCCTGCCGGTGAATCCACACTTTTTTATTAACTTGTGGAATCCCTTCTGACATAGAATATCAAGTAATTTGTCTCCTCCACCCTCGATGTAGATCTTCGCCTTTACCAACGTTTGCCTCCAAGCTCTCCCTTTATCCAAAGCTCACCAAGACGATATTTATCAAGCCACACCTTTAGCGATTCTTTGTCGAGCCGGTTCATTTCCGTTTTACCATCGTGTTTCTCACAGACTATTACAACCTCAGGTCTTTCGCTCATCGCGTCAACCAGAATATCGGAGTGCGTAGTAACGATGAGTTGCGTACGCTCAGAAGCGGCAATCATATGATCTGCAAGAGTAGGTAAAATATCCGGGTGCAAACCCAACTCAGGCTCCTCAATACAAATCAAAGGCGGAGGTTCGGGATCGTGGAGAATCGCCATCAGACATAGATACCGCAAGGTGCCATCAGAGAGGCGGGTGGCTGGAATAATATAATCCCCTTCGGTGAAAAACAGTTGAACTGTATTGCCCTCAACCTTCACGCCATAGTCATCAATTCCATCATAGAGATCCTGTAAACCGGCAATTACCGCCTTTTTTGCAGGGACGTTTCTTTGTAGGCGATTAAGGAACATAATAAGGTTGGAGTAATCTTCCATTAAAGGATGACTTGGTAAATCTGCCTTCTGAGGGTATCTAAGTGGGGTGTTCCCACCAAAAGTCCAATCTCGGTAGATGCGAACTTGACTATAGAGGAGACTCAACCAATAAAGATTATAATATGATGATGGATCTTTAATTTGACTTAGTACTGAAGATGTATCATCAATTTCCACTTTCTTTAATGTCCATTTATTGTCTTGTTCGACTCCTATTTTTGACTTTGATTCGGTTTTTTCATAATAAACAATTGGTTTATTCTTCTCTGAAATCACTTCTATATCTTCAATAAATTCGCCTTGAATTCGATAGGACTTCTGGTAATAAACAGCCACATTTATTCGATGAAGAAGAGAAACCATATGAAGTGATTGTAAAACCATTTCAATAGATGTTTTTACCATTTTCTCTTTTAAAGCGCTTCCTTTCCAACTAATGTCAGCCGTTCCTCCTGCATTCATGAATGCAGTTCTAAAATCCCCCTGTGTCGAGCGCATCAGCGAAATTGCTTCGATGAAGTTCGATTTGCCGCAGCCGTTCGGACCGATCAGGACATTCAGATTTTCCAGCTCAAGCGGAGGAGTGTCCGGTCCGAAAGAGAGCAGGTTTTGCAGCTTCACCTGGCGGATCAGCCTTGTATCTTTAGTGTCCATACTTTGATTCTTCGTTTATTATGTAGAAACATTCCCGGTTTCGGAGAAACCGGGCTACGTGACTTAAGTTACACCCTATTTCACATGATACTTTTTCAGGAGGAAGAATGACCGCCAGTTGCCACCATTCATTTCCGTTTTAACAGTACCAACGCCGGGTTTGATCCAGGAAGTCATTCTAACGGGCATTGCCATATCAGGGATATCAGGCATTATCGCCTCACAGCATAAACAGTCATAAAATACTCCCGCCGGAACAGTTACAGTTTCATCGATGGCTTCCACAACTGTTGTCGTAATATAGGTTCCCGATCTGACCGTCCAACTGGTTCCGACCTTGATGGGATATTCAAACAGTAATTTAGCTTCACCATCCGGATGATCATCATCGAACTGGAGAATATATATACCCTCCTCTGCATTGCGGTGATATTCGCCAGCTCCATCCCTTTTATTTCCATACCAAGTGTGCCCGTCCCAGATGATCTCTTCCTCTATTTTTATGGTGTGTTCAATGGTGTTAACGGGATCGGGAGAACCATCGATATGATTTTCTACATCGTATGTCCAGTAGTTACCAACAGCGAGCGGCTTTATAGTATCGTTGTCTCTTACTCTATTACAGCCAGAGAGTGCAAAGATCAAGGTTAAAACGAGCAGTGATTTGATATAATTACTCAACATTGTTCTCTCCTTGTTTCTCTTGAATTGTAACGGTTTTAACTTCACTGTTAATATCTTTTATCGTAAGATCAGTCAAATAGCTGACACACAGGGATTTTCCGTCACACGAGGATTTATAACGGCACGGTTTGTATATTGCCTCCTATAAATCCCTACAAATTCTCATCACACCACTTATCCCACCAATCAAAATCGTCCGGGAACTCTTTACAATGTTTATCGAACCAATCCATTATTTCCTGATCGTAGTAGCCGCCTCTGTCAAATTTCTTATCAAAATTGTCAAAGCTCATTTTCATAAGAATCGCCAAGATATAATGCCGTGCTCCAGCGTTGTCTCCCGGATTACTGCGCAACAGCTTGCGGAAAATGTCGAGCGCTTCATCGAGGTTCCCCTCCCTCCAAATCGCAATAGCCCAATTCAGGATAGCTCGAATTACGTGCCGGTTTTCCATCCAAGCCCACTCCATTACATCGGGCCAATTGTCATCCTTATCCGTTATCATCGCAATCGCACGTTTGTAAGCGCCCTCTAACAACCTTACATATTTGATGATGTGCATATCCTTCAATTCGATTTCCGATAACAATCCATAAGTATCGAGGAAATCAGGATCCTTTTCAATGAGCTTGTTTATTTTATTGCGCATTGTTTTTAGATTACGACCGGTGTACGAATCAACTATTTTGTAAAAGTTTTCCGCTACAGGATGATCGCGGTCTATGAATTCAACAGGTTCTTTTGGCATTGTTTTCTCATTCATTTCGGTTATTATAAGGTGACAGACAGGAGTGTCTGTCCTACCAGGGATTAGAATGAAATTTCCTATCCTGAGAATATCAGCAGTAACTTACAAGGCGACCGCCGTGGTATCAGTTCGTGCGATGAGCCTGCCGGGAAATAGACCAGGTCGCCGGATAACAGCAGCTCCTTTTTCCCCTCGTAAATCACATCGACAGCGCCCTGCAGGATATAGATGCTCTCACTGCGACTCGTCTCGCGATCCTCGATGCTTGCATTAGCATCGAGTTCCACGATAACGATATTCTGCGAGGAACTGTCCGCAGAGCGGATCATTTTCGCTGCCGTAACTCCCTCACGCTTGGTCGGTGAGAATTTAAGTTCCTCGAACTTGACAACTTTAACTTTTTCTTCAGGTTCCATTTGTGATTCCCTTTGGAAAATAGGTTCAGAGTGCGTCCCGAAACTTCGGGACGTATAGTCTTTATAATGAAGTATATAGCTAACACGCGCTGAAGCGCGCACTCAGTACTCTGCTAAATCGCCCCGCTACAACTGCTTCAACCTCATCACCGACTTCAATGTATCATCATTGACAATCTGCATCGAGCTGTCCTGCACGATTCCCACTCCGGGTTTGATCCAGACCCATTGACGGCGGCTTTCGTCAATTCGCCTGATACGGTAATAATAACAACCATCGAACATTCCGGCAGGGACTTCTATCGATTCGGTAGTTGAGACTACGCTGATGCTGTCATCTTCGGACTCAACATACCACATATCACCTGCATCAGCAGGATAGGCATAGTATTGCTCTGCAATTCCCATCGGGTGACTCTGGTTGAAACAGAGCCGCCACACTCCATCAACACCATTGCGCCAGAAAACAGAATCCGCACCTTGAAAACCGTACCAGTACGATCCACCCCAAACCAGTTCGCTGTCTATTACTGCGGTGTCCGTATTGCGATAAAGTAATTCGTTGTTATCATAAGCCTCGCGAACATAGACCCATTGATCCGACATTGCTATCGAATAGAGATACTCCGATGGTCCTGGTGAAGTCGGAGTTTCATCCTCTTCCTCGCAACCGATGATGACGCTGAAGATTAATAGCACTGAAATAATGTATAAGAGTTGTTTAGTATTCATATATTTCTTCTGATAAACAGAGTAACCTGGATGGAATAGAAACGCCCCACCCAAGTTTTTCCATATCGATTTAATGGTTGGGTTAATAATAAAATGTTGTATTGCTATATTGCTATATTGTTTAACATTATTTAGCAATACAGCAACATAGCAATCAAAAAATCAAAAAGATTCACCACTTCATCAAATTAATTTTATCAATATCAACACTTTCCTTATGACGAAAGATAGTCACGATTATCGCTAACCCAACAGCCACTTCAGCAGCCGCTACCGCCATAATGAAAAAGACAAACACCTGACCGTCAACGTTCGATAAGTAACGGCTGAAGGCGATGAAGGTCAAATTGACGGCGTTCAACATCAGTTCGATAGACATAAAGATTATAAGCGCATTGCGACGCGTCAACACACCGGCTACTCCGATGCAGAACAGCAGCGCTGATAACCAGAGATAATATCCTATACTTAGCGTCATCAGGCTTCACCTCCTTCTTCTTCATCTTCCGTTGACGGCTTCCGTTTGACCATTGCCACGACGCCGATAATAGCGCCCAGCAGCATTACGGATACTATCTCAAACGGCAGTAAGAATCGATTGAATAATGCGTCGCCAATGGAGGATACGGTTCCAACCGCCGGATCAAGCTCGGTGTTGAAGCCGGTAACACTCTGAATTGCGGTTATTACAACCAGCAAAACGCCGCCTGCTGCAATCCAGCCCAGCCATTTCCTAAGCGGACCGCTGACTTCCCAGTTTTGATCGCCGCGCAGGTTCAGCAGCATCAGCACGAACAGGAAGAGAACCATAATAGCGCCGGCGTATACGATAATCTGCATAGCCGCAATGAATTGAGCGCCCAGCATTACGTAGAAAACAGCCAGGCAAAAAAAGGTCAACACTAAAAACAGAACCGAAATAATCGGGCTCTTACGCGTGATGACCATAATCGCCGATCCTAATGCGACCAGCGCAGTTATTATGAATAGGGTTAGTTCCATATTTATTTGTATTTATAGACTAAATGTATGTTGAATTGTAAAGTATCAAGTAGCAAGTAGCAAGTTACAGGTAGAAAGCTGTATTTGTTACCAGTTACTTGTTGCTTGTTACTTTATACTAATAGTAGATTAATCTACATCCGTTCCAACTCTTTCCTAAATTCCCCAGCATCCTTAAACCTCCGATAAACCGAAGCAAATCGTATATAAGCTACCTCATCAAGCGCTTTCAGCTTCTCCATTACCATTTCACCGATTTCCTGCGAAGTAACCTGTTGGTTACCAGATCCGTGGCACTGTTCCTCGATCTCAGTTACAATCCGGTCAATGTCCTTAATCGAAACCGGTCGTTTGGCTAAGGCGATGACAATTCCCTGCTTCAGTTTCCCTCGGTCAAATGATTCGTTGTAGCCATCACTCTTCAGGATAACCAGCGGAGCGGCTTCGATGTACTCACAAGTGGTAAAGCGCTCACCGCAATTCAAGCATTCTCGCCGCCGTCTGGTTGCCGCGCCCTCACGCTTGGAACGGGAGTCTACAACCTTGTCATCGAGGTGTCCGCAGAAGGGGCATTTCATCTGGTATATCCGATGATTCTACTCCGGTGGAATTTCGTAAAACTTGAAACGCTTGCAGAGTTCCTCTACTTCGCTGCGAGTCTTCTTCTGCCGTTCTTCATCTTCGAGATCGCTCAATACATAAGAGATCATCTTCCCTATCCGGCGCATCTCGTCTTCCTTCATACCGCGAGTAGTCAGCGCGGGTGTGCCGAGACGAATGCCGGATGTTATAAACGGCTTCTGCGGATCGTTTGGAACCATATTCTTATTGGTGGTTATTCCTGCATTTTCGAGCGCTCTTTCAGACGCTCTACCCGTCAGTCCTCGCGGCGCAAGGTCCATCAGGATCAAGTGATTATCCGTACCGCCGGTTACCAGCTTGAAGTCTTCAGCAAGCAGCGTTTCCGCCAGAACAGCCGCGTTCTTGATGACCTGCTGCTGGTATTCCTTGAATTCCGGCTTGCGAGCTTCAATGAACGCAACCGCCTTGGCGGCGATAACGTGCATCAGCGGACCACCCTGACAGCCGGGAAATACCCAGGCGTCGATGGCTTCCGGCATTGTCTTGGGTTTAGGCATATTAGGCAGCATCAACTCACCGCCCTCGACATTGGTCAGTATCAACCCACCGCGGGGACCTCTGAGCGTCTTATGGGTGGTTGACGTAACTATGTCAGTATAGGGCAACGGATCGGGATGAAGTCCTGTCGCCACCAGTCCAGCGATGTGGGCAATGTCAGCTATATGATAGCACCCGACATCATCGCATATTTCCTTAATGCGATCGAATTCGATGATACGTGGATAAGCTGAAGCGCCTGACACGATGAAACGAGGCTTATGTTCTCGCGCCAGTTTCGCCATCTCGTCGTAGTCAATTCGCCCTGTATCAGGGGATATGGTGTAAGCAACGACGTTAAACAGCCGTCCGGAGAAGTTTACCGGACTACCGTGGGTCAGATGACCACCGTGGTTGAGGTGCATCCCCATAATGGTATCGCCCGGCTTGGCGAGCGTCAGGTATGCCGCCATATTAGCCTGGCTGCCGGAGTGAGGCTGCACGTTTGCGTATTTGGCATTAAACAGCTTCTTGACATTGAAGCGAGCCTTGCCTTCGACGACATCAACGTGTTCGCATCCGCCATAGTACCGGTGCCTCGGGTAGCCCTCAGCATACTTATTAGTCATCACCGATCCGAGCGCTTCGAGAACCGGCAGGCTGACGAAGTTCTCGGAAGCGATCATCTCGAGTGTTTCGGTCTGCCGCCGCGTCTCATCGCGGATGGCGGCGTAGATTTCTGGGTATTGTTGTTTTAGGTTTTGCATAGATATCACCATGGGGAATTAACTGGAATCGGTGTTGCATTAGGGTGAGAAGATCCTTCTTTTGGCTGTAAGCTATCAGCAAGATATCTTTCAATCCCATCGAGTTGGTTATCTGGAGCCGCTGCCCATGTTACATATAAGTTTATGGATTGGTATTGTTGGATTTCTGGTTTATTCCGGTGTGCCTTTAACCGATCCCGAATAAATCCCTGACCTACATATACCGTTGATGGATTACTCCCACCATGCCAGATAACATAGACACCTGACATGTTGTTGAAATGGGAATGTTCCAGGTTAACCGTTGAGAGGTTGCACCAAACATCGCCTTGGCACTTGATCCATTCTACGTTCATTTTACTCCCCTTGAAATAGGTTGATCTGCTGTAATAGGCATTTGATCTGGTTGGTCAGCAGCTACGGTTGGTGTTGCAAAGAAGCTTTCTGGCGAATTATTACACGTTTGTTTTACTAATGAAAACTCCGCTTTAACATTTTCATTCGCACACTTATTGTTAACATTATCACATATTGCTTTGTGGAAATCCACAGACTCTAAAATTCGCTTTCTGTTCTCAGGTTTAAGAAGAACTGTCCTCGCCTCAGCTGTCATGCCAATAACAGCATTATTTAACAGATTAAATACCTGATCAATGGCTCTAGCGACCCGAATTAGACTCTCTGGAGGAGCTACAGCAAAAAAGTCAGTGTGTTCAATTTCATACGTAATATAATTATATAGCCCTAATGAAAAGCTGTGAATACTAGCCATTTTTATTGAAAAATAAGTATCAACATCAGATGGTTCTTGTGTAGGTCGCATATCCGGTGTTGCTCTGAAAGTATTTTCAATCATTTTCCTGGATTGTATCATCTGTGGTACTAAACTCTCGAATTCTTCGGAATATCCATCTAACCTCTTTTGTGTTTCGCTGCTAAATAACCTTGTCACATGATAAGAAAGCCGAAAAGAAGATAACTTTGCAAGCAGTATTCCCATAATAACGAAACCTATAAGAACCTCTAAGCACACAAATAACTTAGAAATTCCAACTGGATGCATATCACCATAACCCAACGACGAAATAGTAACAACACTAAAATAAAGTGAATTCCATAAAGAAATATTCACTAATGGAATACCATTTAAACCAATCCCGTGGCCTATTGCTGTAAAGCAATAATATAAAAAGCCCCAAATTAAAACAACCATAGAAAAGATGATAATATACCAACGTAACCTAACCTCTTCAATGAGGTAAATCAACGTTGACCATGCCTTTTTAGGAAGTTTTGGGCGAGTTTCATGTAAATGCATTACAGAATCCTCTATTAAATTGTGAAATTTCAGTTTCTAAAATACAAACAGATTTTAACCTTAACTCTGGGATTCTCATGTTTTTACCAAATAGAATACAACATTACTACGACCCAGTACAAGATAAGTGTAGTTGTGATCTTCCTTGATATAATTTACTTCTCTTTGGCTGTTGCCCCCAAATATTCTCAATTTCAGGTGTATAAGCATAATAATCAGCATATCGCAATATATCATCCGATTTCCTAAAATCTTCAATCCGCTCCTTTTTGGCAATAACGTTTTCCTCATCTATTTCAATACCAACACTTCTACGTTGAAGCTGCTGCGCAACAACTGATGTAGTTCCCGTCCCGGCAAAAGGATCCAACACCAGATCACCTGGATTTGTAGAAGATAATAAGATACGCAGCAACAAATGAATAGGGGATTGCTGTTTATGGATGCGTTCTCCGTTTTCTGCGCGGAGAGCTTCATCACCGGCAAAATATCCTGATGTTAATTCTCTGATATCATCCCATACGTCAGTTAAATAAACCCCATCTTTTCTCTGAAAACGGTAAGCGTTCGGCAGAGGTGGATCAATCCGTAACCAGTGAAAAACTCGCGGTCTGCTTCCTTTGGTTGCGAAAGCTATAATCTGATAGTGCTTTCCAAATCGATACATTCCAGGAATCGCAGATGTATTCTTCTTCCAGATTACCAAATTCTGTAATGTCCATCCGGTTTCCTTGATTATGCGAAGTACTTCTCCTGTGTTCTTTTCACGCTGCAGAAAATAGAGCGCTGCGCCATCCGAAGACAATTCCAATATCTTCCGACATACATCTTTCATCCACTCCCAGTAAACAGATTCCGGAAGATTATCCTTATGATTCCGGTATTCCTTACCCTGGTTAAAAGGAGGATCTAAAAACGTTAAATCAAACTTGCCATAGTCTATATTATCAAGGCAAGTCAGGCAATCTCCAGATATAGTTTCTATCATGATCGAGTTCGATGTAATTGCATACTATATATTAAGCTTTGTTTCTTCGTCAATTATTTGTTGAGCGGTTAATGGGATAATTATTAGTTGCTCATCCCGTTTAACACGATCTATTTCATCCATTGCGGGTTTACTGAAGCTTAACGCAACGAAAAATCCTAAAGACCTGCCATCGCGGCGCATAGCCGTTTCAAATTTATCCATATCCGGTCTTCCAGCTTGGTGTTGTTTTACTTGTACGGGATACCTTCTGTCAATAGCGCCGAAGAGATCATCACCTTTTTCCTTTTTCAATTCAACATCAGAGGGATATAAATAGCCATCTATACCCATATCGCCGACTTTCCGCGCCGATGGAATACCTCCTAATGCATTAATCGCCCAATTCTGGAACTCGAATGGAGGATATTTCATCAACTCTTCGATAGTTTTGGGCAGATCACGTATGAAGAAATCTATTCCTTCTTTTAGACCGAAAACATCCGATAATCGCTTACCCATAACTCTACAAGCAGTCGGTGAAATATCAATACCAATCCACTTTCTGCCTAATCGTTGTGCTGCTACTAAAGTTGTACCACATCCACAAAATGCATCAAGAACAATATCACCCGGTTTTGAAGATGCTTTCACAATTCTATCAAGTAGTGTAAGCGGTTTCTGTGTAGGATACCCTAACCTTTCAGAAGAAGCTTTGTTTAATAAGGGTAAAACCCACCAGTCTAATGGTAATATACCGTCCTTAACATATTGTCTGTACGTTAAGTCAGGGTATTTTTCCTCCGTTTTTGGCGTCAATCCATCTGCTCGTTGAACAGGACTACCGTTTATATTCTTCCCCCTAATCATATAATTACCATTTCCATCGGAATACTTGAATTTCTTCAGATACTCATCAGAGTAAGGTTCTAATACATCTGAAGAATTAAATATATGCTTACCAAATGATTTTGCATACGCAAAGATAGTATCATGTTTTCTATTCCAGTACTTCTTGCTAATTCCTCTTTCTCTATAACACCATACAATCTCTGAAAGAAAATTGTTAAAACCGAATAGTTGATCTAAGCGGACTTTCACATAATGAGAAGCATGCCAATCGCAATGGTAATAGAAACTACCCGTATGTTTTATCGATCTCGCAAGTTGAATAAGCCTGGGAGTCATCCAGTTTATATAGTGTTCCGCATCTCCGAACCTATCATCAAATGCGCGTTTTTCTTTTCGATCCCCCCAGAATGCCTCGTAATTACGATTTGAATTAAATGGAGGATCGATATAAACCAGATTAATGGATTCATCAGGAAAATCCTTCAACTTCTGAAGGCAGTCGCCACAGTAAATAACGGATGTTTCAATATTATTTTGAACTTGCGTATTCCCCACAATCACTTCTCCGATTTAAAGAATTGATAGTATAAATACTTGGCGACCTTCTAAAATTCTTGCGTGTAGCATCCCGAAGCTTCGGGATGCTACACCTAAAAATATCGCCAGAAATGTATGCCATCAAAACATTATGATTCTCGGTCCGCCACCAATTAATTTCATCTTTTCAATTCTATAATCTAAAACACTGCTTAACATAATATTCAACCTTCTTATTATTAATGTCTTCTTGTTGAAATCGTTTTAGGTGACGCCTATATTTTCCACTTCCTTCTAAGAAGCTGTCAGTATCTTGCATTTCAACGCCTCGACTAAACTCAATAGATATGTGGTTTTTTCGGATAAAGATTCCACAAATAAGTATATTATTAATCATAAAGACAAGACCACCGTATTTTATCTTCTCTTTCGCATTCGGCGCAATTATTAATACCATTTCTCTGAAATTGATTATAGTATTACCTTTATCCTCGTTTACTAAAAGGGTATCTTCTATAAAGTTATCAATTTTAGTGTTTGCTTTCATAATGTTTTAAATTCAGTTTTCACATCATCTCACCCCTTTGAGTGAATGACAGACAAATACGACTTACATCCCATTCTCAACCTTCCCAACCCTTCTCCCATGCCGTCCATTCTCAAACTCAGCCTTCAACCACCTATCGAGGATATCTTCCGCCATAAGCCGTCCTGTTAGCCAGCCGCCCATTACTAAGACGTTGGCGTTATTGTGGCGGCGGCTGTACTCGGCTTGGACGCCGCTGGTGCAGAGTGCGGCGTATATGCCCGGCACCTTGTTTGCCACTATCGACATACCGATGCCTGTGCCGCAGACAAGTACTGCAAAGTCGCAGTTCCCCCGCGCAACCGCCTGCGCCGCCGGACGTCCCTTGTCAGGGTAATCGCACGGACGCGACGCTGTATCCGTTCCGAAATCAACTACCTCGTGACCGTAGTCGAAAAGGCGCTGTTTGACGAATTCCTTTAATTCAAAACCAGCATGATCGCTGGCAACTGCAAATCTCATATATGTTTTCTCCTTTTTTTACCGCTGAGAGCGCCGAGTATTCAGAGGAAGCAAGCGTCCTGGGTGTGCGCTTTAGCGCGTAGTTTCTTTAGAAACCAAAACGCGCTGAAGCGCGCACTCTGAACTCATACATGGTGGCGGACAAGAATGTCCGCCCTCTCGATTAATCTTACCCGAGTGATTTTAGATACTTATCTATGTATTTTACCTCTGGCCAATTAGAGTTGATCCAATTGTATCGTTTGCCGGAAGGTCTTTTCTGACCTTTGCTTAGAAAAAGTTCTTCCCTTAGTTTCTCTTTTTCAAGCACACCACCCTTGAGAATGCGCATGCCACGGTCACCGTCAGTGCTGGCATCGTAGTCGTCAGAACTATACGCCGCCTGATATAGTCCGTAAGCGATGATATAAACCAATTTGTCGTTGAATTTGGTCGGGTCGGCTTGATCGGCGGCTTTGGAATAGATATCTCCCATTAGAACCAATGCCGGACCGTATCCTGCTTCCCTGGCAAGCGCATCCTTTGCCCATTTCCGCGCTTGCTGCCAGCTATTCAGATTCAGATAGTACCTACCAACCGTAACTAAATCAATCAACGAAGTCGTATCGAGCTCGACTGCCTTTTTCATGGCTTCTATGGCGCCCTTATAATCGGAGAGATTGTCCCTTGCTTGTGCTAATTTCCGCCACCCTTCCGGATCAACAGGCTTCTGTTCGGTATAGAAAGCAAACTCTCGCGTGGCTGCCTCGCTGTTTCCTGCTTCGAACAACGCAATAGCATAGTCATAACGGCGCTTCGGATCATCAGGGAACTTCTCAATTGCTTCCTTGAGTGTCTTCAGATACTCTTCCGGATCGCGGTACATCTTGATGATGTCTATTATTCGCTGGTTGATCTGAGCGTTGTCGGGTTGCAATTCAGCTTGTTCCTTATACGTGTCAATCGCTAAGTCCCAGTTCTCGATTGATTCGTACATTTCGGCAAGAAGAAATAAATAATCCGGAAGTTTAGAATTAACACGTACAGTCACAATCCTCTTTTCAACAGATTGTATCTGCTTCTCTGCAGCTTTTACTTTTACTTCAATTGCTTTGAGTTCAATTGAATCAATCCCCGTTTCCGTTCCGGCTAATACCATCAGTCTCTGCATACGGTCCGTAGCTGATTCCAATTTCTGTTCGATCGTTCCCATTTTGAGTTCAATTGAATCAATCCCTGTCTCCGTTCCGGTTAATACTATCAGTTTCTGTATGCGGTATGTGGCTGTGTCCAATTCCAATTTGGTCATTCCCATCTCGTTGGTTAGACCCTCTAACTGCTCTGCAACAATAGCATTCACAATCCGTACCGCTTCATTCTGCTGAACGATTGCTTCCTCTATACGCCCGCCATTGCGAAAGACGGTTGCAATGCTGCTGCGCAGGTAATCATCGTCAGGGAAGTATTTGATACCCTCTTCGTAGGCAAACAGCGCAGAGTCAATCATATCGCTACGGACGAAACAGTCCGCCCATTTCCGATAGATATTCTTTTCATGCTCAATATCGTATTGCCTGATGATATTATACTGTTTGCGTGCATCTTCGTAGTTGCCGCTCTTCCAGTTTTCGTAGGCAAAACTGTTGTTGACGTTGATGATGCTATCACGCTGAGCCTT
This sequence comes from Candidatus Hatepunaea meridiana, assembly GCA_030765125.1. Taxonomy (GTDB): domain Bacteria; phylum Electryoneota; class AABM5-125-24; order Hatepunaeales; family Hatepunaeaceae; genus Hatepunaea; species Hatepunaea meridiana. The sequence continues at coordinate 13,618 of JAVCDD010000175.1, read as the reverse complement.
TGCCATATCAGCCGGTGACGCTTCGGCTTTTTTAGGCTTTTCGTCCTCAAGTGGCGGCAGCGGCGCACAACCGCCCAGCCAGCCTATAATGCCCAGGGTTATGACAAATATAAGCATTCTGTCAGGTGAGAGCACCTGACAGCGATTTAAGATGATAGAATCAGTTCTCTTGCTGAGAACTTTTGTGTTATTGTCTGTCAATTTCTTTTCCTCCGTCCGACAAACCATTTTTCTGAATGATTAAAACCAAATGTAAAACCTATTGTCCGCTCGGCAATCTTATCCAGGTCCTTGTCGCCCATCCAGCCAATCTCGATTGCGATGTCAATCCTGGACTTGCCGGTGTAATAGGGAATAGATATTCCTCCGGTAAGCGCAATACGCCGAGCTTGATGCCCGGTCACATTTACCGCATAATGATCTTGAGTGTATAATCCGCCACGGAAAGTAAAAATTCTCCATAACGGATCGAGTGGGCGATATTCGGGTGCCCATTCCCAGCCGACGCCTAATCTTAGTGCATCGGTAAAATCGTCTGTTAAAACAGCCGGTTTTTCAACTCCATCCCAGCCCTGCCATTGAGCTTCAAATCCGGTGCGGTGTCTGCCTATCCACCGTCCAATACCAATGGTGAAATCCCAAGGCAGATCATATCTTTCTGACGGTTCTTCCTTTTGGTCATATTGAGCGTACCCATCGGAAAAGATCACCGTCTGCCTCTCAATACCGGCGCTGGTTGGTCCAAACAGCGACATACCAACTGTCCAGGCTTCCGGTTGATTCCATTGGCAGGATAATGCCCATCCGATTCCTTGAAAGCGGTCGCTGACTGAAACGCCTGCCGATTTAACAGCCGTATCGTCATATTTCTCGCGCCAATGCCTGTCAACCTTGCCGATAATCGGTCTGACTGCAAGTCCAAGGCGTACACCATCCCATACCGGAGTGGAAAGGGCTGCCATAATTTGCGAAAACCCTCCGATACCGTGCTGCCCGATTGTTGAAGCTCCCAGATCGGTGGAACTTCTCACCTCCCATTCATACTGCATACGGGTATAGGGACTTACGGTAAAACCAACGAATCTATCCTTTCCGATAGGAATCGCCATTCCAATACCTGTTAATCCGGCTTGATCGCTGGCGTCACCGCCAAATACGTCTTCAAGGTACATACTGCTGAAATTACCACCGAAGCCGAATCTGGTGGTCGCCGATCCACTCCAGGAAGCAGGAGACAACAGGTTGAGACCCAACGTATCAGGCATTCCGAGCGATACCATCCCCATCCCCGCAGATCTTGCATTTGCAGCCGGTTGAGGAAGCCCGTAACCCAGTGAAGAAAGGGCTGAATCGCACCAGGCAGGTGTGATGCAAGCGATTGCCAAAACAAGTGTTGTTATTATTATCAAGCGTATCATCGCGGGAACCTCGTGTAGTGAACCGTCAACTTCGGGCACAGCTCAACCGGTCCCGAAGTCGAGTGAAAAGAGATACGATCAATATTTATGTCCTCTGTACCTGAAAGCATCCCTAACCAGCCATTGGCGTCTTTACCTTGAAGCCAATCCGCTGCAACGTTACTAACAATTATCCCAATATCATTCAGCGATGTGTCAACCGCAGTGATAACGTTGAATCTCTTCATCAGTTCTGTATCTCTGAAATCAATGACCGTATCGCCTGTAAATGTGAACGGGATTAAAGAGCGTGTAATATACCAAGGCTCTACCGTTCGCTTTCGATGTATCGTCATTGTCGCCTGATTTACAACGATATGATAATTGGTAGTGTCTATTGTATCGCAATCAAAGCGAACGAATGTCCGATATGAAACACCGCTGCCGATAGTCAGGTTATCGTTAACGGCAGTTGTATCGTATTCGAGCAGGAAGAGATCGTCTGAAGCGACAACCTCAAGAGTATCCGGATGAAGCTCGCCATTTGCCGAATCGCGAGCCGTTATATAGACGAAAAGCCTGGGTTTGGAACCGCCTGTTGTAGTATCATCGTAAGCAGATCTTGAACAGAAATCAACTAAGCACTCGTTTGAGGGTCCTGGTTCGAGAAATATCGTCAAACCGCTGTCAATAATTGCGGTATCTGACAGGGTAGTATCGCTACGCAGGCTGTCAATCATCCTCATCCAGTCCACTACACTGGGATAAATTCGGACTTTTCCGCTATCTTCACGCGAAGGATTAGCAAACACTGAAAGCTCTTCACCATCCGGCAACGCATCTATATCAATAGTATCCAATTCCATCCAGATATGGGATAACTGTGTCACTCCAACGGTTGGATTTATTGTCTCACCTATACCACCCAGGTAAGCAAGCTCGACATAAGACGAATCAACCGACCATTCGAAAGGCAGCGCTGGACATTTAAATTTTACAAGCGCTCTGGAAGTAACACCGTCAATTGATCCAACATAGAGGTGGATACTCCGACTGGTATTGGGCGGAGGAAATGCGAGGCTGGTATCTTCATCAGCATAGATTTCCACCGTCATCACTTCCCCATCGCGATTCTGCCCGACCTGACTGCCGACAGGACCATCCGGTTCCGCACAACCCAGGAAGAAGAATAAAACTGAAATGAGGAAAGTTGATAAAAATATATTAACTGTCTGTTTGTACAATATTTATTTAACCGTTTTTAATGAAATTAGCTATTTTATACAGTTGAATTTGTTATTGTCCTCAACCGCGTCAGTCAGGCTTATGACAGGTCTGACTATCGATAGAATCAAATAGAAAGCATAGTTTAGTAATATAGTTATTGCTTTTCAATCAAGCAAGATTCTAAACTGTAAATATAGCTTTTGTTTAAGTATTGAGACGGACTTATGAATGATTCTGTTGAAAAACATCTCATTTTGTCATTCTCGCGAAGGCGGGAATCTAGATGGAGCGTGTTAAATACTTGAAAACTCTGGATTTCCGCCTTCGCGGGAATGACAAAACGGGAAAGCAATTCTGAAATTATTGACTATTTCAACAGAATCATTAATAACAGGACAGTATAACAACTCGTTTCGGACCATGAGCGCCTAATACCAGCCTTTTTTCAATATCGGCAGTACGGCTCGGACCGGTGATAAGGCTGAAACTAAGGTCTGAAGGCGCCTTCTCGAAAAACGAGTCCAGATCGCGGTAAAAAGGTGTGTCTAATGCAATGACAAGGTGTATCGGAGGGAGAGAAGAAATCATACGATCTCCAGTATGACGCGAGATTGAGACCATACTGCCGGTTTCGGCAATGAATGCGTCAATGCCGGTTATGCCCAATTCAGCGCGGCTGCAAGTGTCTTTGGCTTTTTCCTTGCTCGTTGCGTCAGGTGTTAACACCTGACGCAACGGATGAGTATTACTTCTGAAGTCAGCAAGGATTTCAACTTCATCAATCAGTATATCCGCAATGGAAGGTGATAATGATGCGCCGAGTACTGCGGTTGAAATACTGTTATCTCTAATGAACTTCTTAAGCTTAACACTCAATTCAGCTTCGGTTGTAACAGGGATATATTCCCCGTCGACGTCGAGCCAGCGTTGTTGGAAGAGTTCTATTAATGATCGATCCCGGTGATGGTTTGAATTTTCTTTCATATTGTAAATATTATTAACGGGGAGGGCGGACATTTTGATTTATGATAAAAACCTTCCAAAGTCCGCTGTCAGACGGGGGCATCTGCCAGCGGGTGGTCTCACTTTTTAAACATCAATCATTCCTGTCCACCCTCCCCTGTACTATGAACAACTTTCTTACGCATCTTCTCATAATCAAACTCTATAATATGAGGCTTAACATGACAGCGCGTACACCAATTAGAACTTACAGGCAATACTTTATGTTTCAATTCCAAGCCGAATTTTGTTCCTGGTGGAATCCGATGACACTCTTCACAGCCGACTCCCGCCTGATCCGGCGTCTGCTCGATATTGACAAAACCACCCGGATAACCAAGTCCGGTAGTATGACAATCCAGACAGGTGATTTCACTATCCTTGCTAATTAATCGCAACGTTTCAAGTGCGTGCGAATGCGGAGTAGTCTGCCAATGCTTGAACTGGGCGGTATGGCATAAGGCGCACGTTTGAGTTCCGTGAAATTTCCGTCCGGCAGCTATCGCTACAGTTCGCAATTGTTCTTTATAAAGACGATTGTATTCCTTTACCATAGCAGCTATTTCAACCGATTCTCCGACCTGTTCCGCTATAAGTGGAATCAACTTATATTCGATCATCTCAATAGGTCTCTTATCATCAATTTCAAATCTGACAATACCAATATGTTCGCCGTTTTTCCCCGGAGCTGCAATCCAACTATTTCCGATCTTCTTCGGTTCTCTAATAAGCATCTGACTATGTCCTGATATTAGAAGGTCAACTCCGGGTGCAGTCTCAAGAAAAGCAACATCCCGGTCATAACCTTGATGAGAAAGGACAATAACCATATCAGCATGTTCTCGTTGATCATCTTCCAACTTTTTCCAGGCGGTTTCCAACGATAATGCGCTTATCTGTTGCCGTACGAAATCGGGAACCCACTGCAAAAAAGATGGTTCAAATAGACCAGTCAACCAGATATTTACTGTTGCGTCAGGTGTTAACACCTGACGCAACGTTCCATTTCGCTCAAATTGACGAAAAGCAGGAAATAGTAATTGCTGTTTCGCAGTATCTGTCAGTGAAGCAGAAACCATCGGAAGCTTCATCCTGCGCACAAACTCGATTCCTAAAGCGAAGTCCTGATCACCAGGGCATACGGCATCAATCGAGCAAGCCTGCATCGCTTTTACAACGAACATCGACTTGAGCGAATCCGGTCTTACAGGCAGGAAATCCCCCACGTCCACCACAAGCGCTTCAGGATATATCTTGCACAAGGAATCAACAACCGCCGCACGATTAACCAGTCCTCCAAAAGGATTGCCAGGACAATTGCACGACTCAAGAACGCCATTTGCGCTGCCGGAGAAGATAATTGTAACTTGCCTGGCAGAGACAACCTGTGCCAAACAAATTATACACAAGACATAATATTTGAATAATCTTTTCATTTCGATTAAAATGTAATACTAATCTGTATGGTTAAGCAAGTGTTAAATGGATATTACAGGATTGTTGGATTGTTGGATTGTTATTTAGTGTCTGACAGAAAATCGAGGGTTTTTCGGTCAGACACTATTTATTTAATCTGCGTAATCAGCGAAATCTGCGGATGGAAATTATTGAAAAACACCTTAACGGATAAACATCACTTTCCTCGTCTGCACCATGTCCGAAGCCCTCATACGAACGAAGTATATTCCGGTTGCGAGGTCGCTTGCATTGAAGGTTGTTTTGTGTATCCCCTGTTCTGTTTTAGAATCCACTAATGCTGCTGCCTTGCGACCTGAAATATCATAGATCACCAGCGAGGTCTGAGCGACAACCGGTAATGAATAGGTTATGGTGATGCTGGAGTTGAAGGGGTTGGGATAGATACCCGTTATTGCAAACTCAGTTGGCAGAGCTTCATCTGACAATTCAACGCCCAATGCTGTGCCGACTAACGGGATTTCGAGAATATCTTCATCGCGATCATTGGATTCGATGAGCAGGCTGGCTTCATATCTTTGCTCTTCAAGGGGTGCGAAACTGATGGTAACGACGCGGGATGAATCCGGTGAAAGCTCAAACTCCTGCTCTAAATCATTAATTCTGAACGGCATATTAACCGGATGAATAGTCCAGCTCTCAATCAGAAGCGGCAGCACGCCGATATTCATTATTTCCAATTCCAATTCTACTACCTCATCAATCTGAACACCAATAAATTCAACGGTATCCGGTTCAACGTTGATATTGCATTGCGGGTAGAAGAACGCGCCGATGTCGGGAAGTGTTCCGTCTGGATCGGGGTCGTCTTCCGGATTACCGGCGTCTATGCAGGGGGAATCGTCTTGAAGGAAGTGCTGATCGGGGAAGTCTTCACCGCCGACAAGCTGCGGGTTGAGGATCATATTGCCGAATCTGTCGGTTGAATCACCGTTGGCGTTGACGCGGTTGAGGACGCCGACTCCTTCGATATCTTCCGAAGTTATTTCTGCATAATTATAAAAGCAATTGTTTGAAACGTTAACAGCGTTGCCGACAATCGCCGTCCCGCCACCCCGGCTTAAAAAGATCGAATTAGTAATGCTTGCTCTCGCCTCACCGAATACTATAACATAAGTGTTATAAAACAAACAATTATCAAAAACACCATTATCAGTTGCAGGACCATAATATGTTATACTTTTAAAAACACATCGTCTTACAATTGTACTATCACCTATACAAGGTACAATAGGTCTTCCGAAAGCAATATCTTCAAACAAACAATCTTCAATTAGACTATTTGGACCGTGCGGTCCTATACCTATAGCGAGATAACGGAAAACTGAGTGCCTCACCTCCAGGAAATCAGCGCCGTAAATAGCTGCTGAATTATCAAAAAAACCAGAAACACAAAAAAAATAACAATAGTCGAATCTGCCTATTGAATTTCCACCTAAAAAAACAATACCGCTCCAATCATCCGGATATTCATCTTCATAATTAAAAGGAATAAACAGTATTGAATCATCAGCTGTGCCTTCAGCAATTATCGTTATATCGCGACCTCTGATTCTTGTACAACCATGAAACAAAATGAGAACACCAGGTTCAATTATCAATTCTGCATCATCAATCAGTTCTACGTCCTCATCTACAATATATGGGCTGCCATCCAAGTCCCAAGTGCCGCCTTCAGTTCTACCACCGACGTGAGTTTCAGAGAATAAGAGAGGTGAAAAAAGGAATTGAATCAGCAAAATAGTAATTGTTTTCTTAATCATTTTTCTCTCATTGTAATGATTCTGTTGAAAAACATCCCATTTCGTCATTCCCTTGAAAAATAGTAGAAGCGACACTCTTGTCGCTTTTGTAATGTCTTTGAAATACGAAAGTTCAAGCGACAAGAGTGTCGCTTCTACTATTTTTCATACTTGGTTGAGTCGCCTGCGACAATGACCGCAGGCAGAGACGCCTACGCTACTATCAATTACCGGATTAAAACCATTCGGTTTATAATATTTTCAGTTTTGTCCGCATCAAATTCAAAGGAAATACGGTATAAATAAACACCTGAAGCAACTTCCAGACCATTTCCGTCAAGACCGTTCCAAGTTACACGGTTAGTGCCTGCTTGCTGTATACCGGAAACAAGTTCCTTAACGAGCCTTCCGCCGATATCGTATATCTTTAAGCTGACTTCACCGGATTGCGGAATGCTATAGCTGATCTCGGTTGATGAGTTGAAAGGATTCGGATAGATACCCATTATTGCAAATTCCGTTGGCAGAGCTTCATCGGACAATTCAACGCCTAACGCCGTGCCGACTAACGGGATTTCGAGTTCTCCTTCGTCTCTATCATTGGACTCAATTAGAAGAACAGCTTCATATTCACCTTCATCCAGGGGATAAAAATAAATCATTAAGGTATGTGATGAATCGGGGGGGAGTTCAAGGTGATTATCTTGATCTCCTAAATCGAAAACTGCATCGTCAGGCATTATCCTTAACCAACTGATTTCGAGCGGCTCAAGACCGACGCTGCTGATTTCCAATTCCGCTTCCGAAATATAATCAATCTGAACATCATTGAATTCAACTGATTCCGGTTCCACAGAGATATTGCATTGGGGGAAAAAGAAAGGTCCAATGTCGACTATTGTGCTGTCAGGATCGGGATCGCCGGTCGGATCACCGGCGTCGATGCAAGGGGAGTCCTCCTGAATGAAATATTTGTCGGGGAAGTCGTCACCGCCGACAAGTAGTGGATCCATAAACAGATTACCGTATTGGTCTGTCGAATCGTCGTTGGTGTTAACGCAGTCCATGACGCCGATGCCTTCAATATCAACATCTTCGTCGAAGTTCAGATTGTTTCCGAAAAAGCAGTTATTAATCACATAATCAACTTCTCCAATGAATCCAATTTCACACCCAATTATTATGCAGTTTGAAACGGATGACGCATTATTATCCGCAAATACACCATATCCACAGTCAAAAATAAGACAATTCGAAACATTGCCTTCCAATATACGCATACCACCATAACTATCGACAATAATGCACCTCTCCACTAATTCAAATGCACCTTGGAAGCTAAATTCGTTAATAAAACCAATTAAATAACAATCTGTTACAATAATATTAGCATGAGGACCAGCGTCCGCGCATAGTCCATTTCGGCAATCTGATATAGTACAATTAGTGACAATAGATTGAGGTGCGAATAGCATAAGGGCTCCTCTTAGGATTTCATAATCACCATGGTATGTACCTGAAATCAAGCAATATGCAAGATGTGCAAATCCATCATTACCTTCAATTTGTATACACATCCAGTTGTCGTCTTCTCGTCCGACAAACCTTATCGAATCATCTTGCGTTCCTTCGGCAATTAGTCTACCATTATATACCCCTATCCCTGTTCCTGAAGACATATATATTATCACTCCAGGTTCAATGATCAGGGTATCTCCGTCACATACTTGAAGCCAATAACCATCACCGTGAACAATGATGTATGGACTGTCCTCTCTTGTGAGTACACCTGAAAAGCGTCCGCATTCAATAATGGTTTGAGCGGATAAAATTCCGTAAAACAACAATAGCAGGGTAATGATTGTGATTAATTTTGCTTTCATTGTGACCTCATTACTTTAGAAGGATCATCTTACGTATGGAAATTATTGGAAAACACCTTAACGGATAAGCATTACTTTCCTCGTCTGCACCACGTCCAAAGCCGTCATCCGAACGAAATATATTCCGGTTGCGAGGTTGTTTGCATTGAAGGTTGTTTTGTGTATTCCCGGTTCTGTTTTAGAATCCACTAATGTCGCTGCCTTGCGACCTGATATATCATAGATCACCAGCGAAGTCTGAGCGATAACCGGTACTGAATAGGTTATGGTGATGTTGGAGTTGAAGGGGTTGGGGTAGATACCTGTTATTGAAAATTCGGTTGGAAGAGCTTCATCGGATAAACCAACGCCCAACGCCGTACCAATTAGCAACACCTCGACCTCCTCCTCATCCGGGTCGTCGGACTCGATATGAAGGACAGCTTCGTATTCACCAGCTTCGTCCGGTGCAAACAGAATACAGGTAGTATGCTCGCTCTCCGATTCGATCACGAATTCACCGTTGCCGTTGCCGATGCTGAAATGTGAATCACCCGGAGTTATTGATTGAGCGGTGATTGTCAGTGTTGTTAAACCAATGTTGCAAATGGTTATGGCGGCGCTGTCGAGAGAGCCGGGGGTTTCGAAGAGAAGTGTATCGGAAGCGAGTTCGATGTCACGCTGGTGGAAGTGGAAGGCGCCTATGTCGGCGCGTGTGCCATCTGGATCGGGGGCGGATTCAGGGTCACCGGCGTCTATGCAAGGGGAGTCGTCGCTAAGAAAATACTGGTCGCGGAAATCGTCGCCGCCAATTAACTGTGGATCCATGAACAGATTGCCGTAGCGATCAGTAGAGTCGCCGTTGGCGTTCACACGGTCGAGCGTATCAAAACCAGCAATATAACAATCAGGAGCATATTGGTTGCGTAAATACAATTCTGAACCATCATTGAAAGTGTTATACTCAATCTCTGGTCTGATATCGCTTTCAAAGGGATTCATAGGATACCAGGATATGCCACCTGATGAGAATATTGAGTTCTTAACGCTAAAGGACAAACTAACTGTAGAGATATATCCATTAAAAACACAATTATTAACTGTTACTCCTCCCGAATCTGGATCCCAACCCGCAATCTGAATTCCAGTTTCTTCAAATATACATTGCTCTATCAGTGGACCGTACCAGCCAACTAAAAGACCTGCACCACCAGTAAATCGACAACCTCGAATAATAATATCCTCACCGAACGCTCTAACAGAATAGGGTAGATTATCAAAAAAACAGTTTTCTATAACAAAAGATCCTGATGCACGTATTGCATAAGGTTCTTCATCATCATCCATTTCATCAGTGGTATTGCGAAGTATACAGTGTGAAAGTAAAGGTGTCCCCTCGGAATATAGAAATATAGTACACCAGTAATCTTCTGTATATGTATCGAAAAGGATTGAATCATCAACCGTTCCATTAGCAAGAAGAGTGCCCCTGCACCATAGATCGCCATACTCATCGAATAGTATTTCAACACCTGCATCAATAATAAGAGTATCACCTTCATTTATAAGGAGACCCTGATCGACTATATATGGGCTTCCCTCAAGGGTAAATCGACCGCTGACTCGCCCGCCGACATGGGTAGTGTCTGCTAAAGCACCGCATGACATTATCAGCAAAAAAAGGTAAAGATGTAAATTAAATTGTTTCATTTTCACTCCTGATTTCTAAAAGACTACCGAATAAGTACCATGCTACATTTCAGGTTTGATACGCCACCCTGTTTGGAATCAAATTTGATTTTATAGAAGTAAACTCCGGAGGAGACACCAAGTCCTTCCGCGTTGGAACCATTCCATGTGATTTTGTGCCAACCTGCCTGTTTCTGACCCGACACCAAGTCACATACATGCCTGCCTTGAATGTCATATATCTTTAAATTGACATGACCTGACTGAGGTAAACTATAACTTATGATTGTTTGGGAGTTGAAAGGATTGGGGTAGTTCTGATCAAGTGTAAACGAACCCGGTATATAAGAAGGATCACCAATTAAGAGATCATGAGCGGAAAATGACAGCTTTTCACCATATGAATCTAAGTTTGAAAAGATATTTAAAGAATCTCCCTCGATTACGAGGTCGCGGTCAGCATCCCAATAACGAAGGTAAAAAATGTCATTGTCGCGGTAACCATCTATTGCAATAGTGGTAGTATCGTCTTTCCAGGCAGTCAGTCCATGATAACCCTCTCCACTGAACACTGTTGCCCCAATGCAAAGGTCGTTTTGTGTAAAGACGCCGATCTCATCACCACTCTCGCATTCTAAACCATCAACAGATATCGAGGTCAAGATAATCGGGTGGAACTCACCAGTTCTTGATGCGAATCGAAAATGTACCGGATCGGAACTGGTTTGATTATATATTCCACCTCCAAATGCATCGAGGTTTCCCTCCTCATCCGGATAAATCAGAATATCTTCTTCTGTTATCTGGATCTGATAACCATAACCAGGGCTTAATGAATCCATATTGTTAAATCCATACCCCGGTACATAAAAATGCCCCCAACTGTCTTTGGCAATTATTAATGTTGTATCTTCACTGCATAGGCTTAAGAAAGCATCCGGCGCATCAAGCCTATATTCAGGGAAGTATGATACAATATTCCAACCATCCTCAACATCAATTTCTTCGTTATACTCAACCTGTCTCCCGAGCGATACCCAGGTAGCAGCATCACTTAGCTTGATATAGTAACCTTGGTTATAGTCCCAACACGGAATACCAGATTCCTCACCTGGAATCCAAGTGTTATAGTTATTGTCTTGAAGTTTGATTATATCGTCGTCAGCAATTTCATCAAAAATCAGATAAATGCCATCCTCGTCGTCGAGACCATTGTCTTCAAAATATGGTTCCAAATTTGATGAAATCATTGTCCAACCGGCATTGATATCCATAGCCAGACGGTTGCCATATTGAAGCGCCCTTCCAGCGTTAAGTTCACCATAACCCATCTGGCTTGCCCAGGTTCCGTAGATAGAGTCAACATCTTCATATTCGAATTCTCCGAATTCATCGTCATTGGATTTATCAGCAGTTATTAGAAGTATCTCATACAGCTCTTCACGGGTGAGCAACGGCTGATGAGATAGAAGAAGACCTGCCACACCACAGATCATTGGCGCAGCGCATGAGGTTGCACTAAAATGATCATAAGTTGGTTCGTCATCATTTCCTGTGCTTGTTGCAGCATATTGTAGATAAATCCGTGGCCAACCCTCATAGCCTGAAGGAGCCATAATTTGAAGTCCCGGACCATAATTTGAACCTCTTCCACCTACTCTTGCCCATCGTCTATCGTTATAACTCGCTCCGACTTTCATATTATATTGATGGCAGGAAGGATAACGATTTACCTGCACAGTATCATTATTTCCTGCAGAACAAACAACTAACTTACCCTGATCCTTAAGTTGATCAAATATAGGATCATGAATACGATGAACTCCTAATCCACCCATAGGTGACCAATGCAAACTTATATTCAATATATCAATATTAACTGCTAACATATAATTAAGAGCAGTTGTAAGCATTGCCTCATCAGGTAATGCACGCTCATCATCATCGTCGAAAGTTGGTGATTTTTGAACAAATACTATCTTGCACCCGATAATATCTTCGCCCCATCCACCTGCTATTCCCGCAACACCCAATGTATTCTCGTCATCAACTGGTGCGTTTGTTCTCGATCCGATAGTTGATGCAACCTTAGTACCATGCCGGGTTTCGTTTTGACCATTTAAGATATTACCCAATTCATAGGAAGAACCAAATATATCATTATCCAGATCTTCTGCATGATATCTATCCGCGAAGGCAGAAACATTAATACCTATCAGATCATCTATAAATCCGTTTTCATCGTCGTCCACTCCGTTGGTATCTCCCCAATCAAAATGGTAAGGACTATCTTCATCATCTCGCTCTAAGGTACGTCCATCATCATCTGCGTCTTCCCCGGTATTCTGCCAGAGATTGTCAACAATGTCTTCATGCCAATACAACAGACCTGTGTCAATAACACCTATTAAAACATCTTCGTTCCCTGTGGTGCAATTCCATGCGATATCCATATCAATATCATTATCAAATCCATCATCAGAAGTATCATACAGACACTGTTGCCTTTCAAAATGTTCATCCTCCGGTAGTATGTCTACCTTAACTTCAACTACATTCTTTATAAATGCAACAAAACCGGAATAAAGGTAATCCTCGCAAAATTCAAAAGGATCATCTGTTGGATTCGTACTCCTGATACAATAGCTTACATCATTGAGTTTCATGTAGTCCTCGCCACCATATACTTGATTTAAGCTGTCCCTCTGATCATCTGTAACCCATGTATAGAATTCTACCAAAAGGTAGGTTTCGATTACTTCATAGTTTTCTCCACAGTACACCTCATACCATATACTATCAATCTGAGTGTATTCCTTGCCGTTGAATGTGTACGCTTCCGCCGTCTGCAGGCTGAAAAAGACCCCAATACAGATGATTAAAACATTCCTCAAGTTCTTCATTGTCCCTCTCCGTTCTAATTTGTTTAATATCAAAAGGTTGGTAAATTCAAACATACTTATGTTTATAATACGAAAGAAAAAAGAACTTGTCAAGCATTATTTTCATTTTTATGGAATATTTATGCCCCAAAAAACGGAGAAACCGACCTACCCGGATACTTCATAACGAGCAATAGCATCCTTCTTTCTTTCGATTTTGCGCTCTTCACTCTCACTTACAATTGATTCCTGCAACAATACATCCGCAGATATTCCGAGCCCTTTGTTAAGTTTTTCTGGCTTTAGGCTTTTGGCTATAGGCTCTAACCCAAAGCCAAAAG
>JAVCDD010000300.1 GCA_030765125.1 Candidatus Hatepunaea meridiana | reverse complement strand
TACCTTCAAGGATACCATTTGTGATTTTTGACTTTGTAAAGTTAACTATGCCGTCCCAATAACGTTTGATCGTATAGGCAGCTTGCTTAATCGGTTCTAAACGACTATGGGTTGCCCAGAAATACCAACGGTTAAGATAATCTTCCGCTGTCGCCAGCGGCTGATCCCAGAAGTCACGCAGATTCAGACGAATCTGGTAGGCGCGGGCTGTCTTAAGATTGCGTTGCGACAGCTGTTCCAACTGGATACTTTGCTTAACCAACAAATTCTCGGGGTTCTTCAACCAGATAAAGCGACTTCGTTTCAGCTCTTTGCATTCACGCTGTTCCTCGCGTCTGACTTTGTCCACCGCGTCACCAATGATTTTCATTACGTGAAACCGGTCAAACGTAATGTGGGCATTAGGCAGACATTGTTCGACACCGGCAATAAACGCCGGTGACATATCGCAACAGACTTCTCGTACGTAATAGGTATCACCACCATGATCGTGGAAATCGTTACTGAACCGGCCAACTGTTCCGCTGTCTTTTCCTTCGGTAACGAAAAGCACTTTTGATCGGTCGAGGTCAACAAACAACGTCACATACTTGTGTCCGCGTTTGCGGGATGTTTCGTCAATCCCAATCTTGTCGATGCCGTAGTAATCCTCTTGCTTGCGAGCTTCAGTAACGTAATGTTGAATTACCCGCCAAATACGGGTGTCGTGTTCATTGACCGTGCGGGCGACAGCCTTAACAGGCATTTCACGTGCAAGTGCCATAATGAAGGCTTCGAAGAGCAGTGTAAAACCGCTACCGGAACGTGTCCAAGGAAGTTTAATAGACTTAATTCCACAATCAGGGCAATTGGCGCGTGGTGCGGGACAGTGCAAATATGCTTTATGTTGAAAGAAATTCATATGTCGCCAGCGTTTCTCTTTAGTGTCATACGCTGGTACGTCATTGCCACAATTAGGACATTTGAAGCGGCTGCCACGTGGAGAATCAAGATGTATATTGATCTCTTGATCGGGCTCAGAAAATTCAATCCTTGTTACTTCCCAAGGCTCTTCGAGACCTAATGCGCGTGAAAACAGATTGTCAATTGGTGACGACATGGTGGTATCCTCCGGTTAATTTATTGGATACCACTAAGATATCATATTTCAATTAACAAACACTACCCACACAAAATAGCGAGGAACCTAAATGAGGGTATTAATCTCAGCATATAGTTGTGAACCAGGTAAGGGGAGTGAAGAGGAAATTGGATGGAGTATTGTCCATGAAATTGCGAAACGACACATTGTCTGGGTGATTACACAAGCCAGTAATAGGCAATTGCACGAAGCAGCGTTTCGCAAAGAAAAAAAACCGGATACACTTCATTTTCTGTACTATGATATGCCAAAGTGGAAGCAATTATTAAAGAGGGTAACGTATAAGCGGCTTATATACTACTATATATGGCAGATTGGTTCCTATTTTGAAGCACGAAAATTTCTTTCAAGGCAATCGGTTGATTTTGTGCACCATCTGACCAAGTGTATGGATTGGATGCCTTCTGGCATTGCTCTGCTTGGACTGCCTTTTCTTTGGGGATCTGTTGGGAGCGAAAGTACGTATCATGGTATTCGACGAATGTTCACTTTTAGAGAATGGTTGAGCGAACTGTTTCGCAGTTTTGTTCGTACCTGGGGTCAATATATCGATCCATTTGTGCGATTAACAGGCAAGCGAGCGCAAATAATCCTTACACATACCCCAGATAATCTTCCGCGACGACACTCACAGAAAGCCGTACTAGCTGTTCAGACAGGTATACACAATACATTGAGCTTTGCGTGTCCAAAGGTTTCTTATAATAAAGGTGAACATTTTACAGCGGTTTTTGCGGGTGAATTGGTACATTGGAAAGGTGCCGCGTTTGCGGTAGATGCATTTCTGGAATTTGCAAGTGATAAAAAAGACGTCCGTCTTATGGTGTTAGGCGACGGTCCGCTTCACAGCACACTTCGTCAAAAAGTTGAACTGAGTGGTCTCAGCAGTCAAGTAGAATTTAAAGGCTATATCGCTATGAACGTTTTTATTGAAGAGTTAGCTGGATGTGATGTTTTCCTTTATCCAAGTTATCATCATGGCTTGTCAACAGTGGTGTTACAGGCAATGCTTACTGGGCTGCCAATAATATGTATTGAAGGGGATGCGCACGGAAGGATGGTTGGATCAGAGTGCGGCATTACCGTTTCAATAGACGAAGGATCAAGTATTACTCAGTCCCTTTCCAGTGCATTGGAGTGTCTTTATACCGATGAATCCTTGAGGATTTCATTCGCGAGAAGGGCGCAAGAGGTTGCCAAATGTAGGTATTCCTACCAGGTTATTGGCACCCAATATGAGGAAGTCTATCAGAGGTTTATTGGTTGAACAACCGTTTATTTTCCAAATTGATACAAAACTGCCAATAATAGTCAAAAGGGAAGGTCTTAAATGTTAGAAAATATGCGTAATATATTGTTTTGGGCAAAGGACATTTTACAGGGTTCTTTAGTAAGAAATCAATTATTAGAAATCACTAATTTGCTTCATGATCCCCAAAAAACTGTTGAGATGAGTGAATTAAGATGTCAGAATTTACTGCAGGAGGCCTGTCGAAACGTACCCTATTACAAAGAATTTTCCGACGACGTAATAAGGTTAGAGGATTTTCCTATATTGCAGAAGTCGCAGATTCGAGCAAATTATAACGCGTTTTTTTCTACGCGTTTCAAACGTGGTAGTCTCATTCCCGTAACAACAAGTGGTTCGTATGGAACACCGTTTACATTCTGGCTGACGAAACAACGGAAAGCACGTCAGGTGGCAGAAGTTATTTATTTTGGTAAATGGGCTGGGTATTCCGTTGGTCAAAAACATGCGTATGTAAGGGTGATACACAAAAGCGGATTGAAGAAGTTTATACAGAATGAAATTCTAATGTCCCCAATAATTATGGACGATGCGTGGTTGCAGGAGCAACGTATTCTCCTTAAGAAGAAACGAGTTAAAATAATAATTGGGTATCCAACAGCAATAGGTTCTCTCGCCGCTTTTTGTTACAAGAATGGCGATAATGCTTCTTGTTTTAATGTAACAGGAATAATCACTACTTCTGAACCTATACTGCCTAATACGAGAGAAATTATTAAAAATACTTTTAACTGTTCAATATTAAGTCGTTATTCATCTGAGGAATTAGGTGTAATTGCTCAGGAATGCCCTATCTGTGGAAACTATCACTTGAATATTGCGTCTCTCATTGTCGAGATGCTTGACTTGAACTATGATAAACCGGCTCAGATAGGTCAATTGGGAAGGATTGTGGTAACCGATTTATTTTCACATGCAATGCCCTTAATCCGGTATGACACCGGTGATATTGCTATAAAGGCTTCCAGTAAAAGCTGTACGTTCAATACGCCAGTCATGGATTCCGTTCAAGGAAGATCCATAGAGATGATCTACTCTGTGAACGGGAACCCTATATCTCCTTTTTCTATAAATGGCGCTATGCGTGATATAGATAATATCATCCAATTTCAGTTCATTCAGGTCAAAGCTTCAGTTTATACTATTCGTTTAAATGTGTTACCCGATTTTAATTACGAATCCATTATACTCCAACGTATGCATAATATATTAGGTAACACTGCAACTGTTAACATCGAATACGTATCTGATATCCCACCTTTACTTTCAGGAAAGCGTCCATATATTATTAACGAGTTGAAAATAGGTAAAAATAGCTAAATTACAAAATAAATGCAAAAACCTCCATATATAATCATTAAGCGGTTCATTGATATTTTAGCTGCATTTTTAGGATTATTGCTATTATTACCTTTTCTATTGGTTATTTCGCTAATAATAAGATTAAAAATGGAGCGACCAGTCCTGTTTAAACAATCGCGTCCAGGATTGAAAGAGAAACCGTTCACTATTTTCAAGTTCAGAACAATGTCGGGAGAACGAATGTCAGATGGGACTCTGTTGCCTGATGTGCAACGATTAACAGCTTTCGGACAGTTTCTCAGAAAAACTAGTATGGACGAACTCCCTGAATTATGGAATGTCCTTATAGGTGATATGAGTTTAATCGGTCCCAGACCTTTGTTAATGAAGTATTTGCCATACTATACCAATCGAGAGCGTGCACGATTTCTTGTCCGACCCGGAATAACTGGGTTAGCTCAGGTTATGGGACGAAATACACTAGATTGGGATGAGCGGTTGGAATTAGATGTACAGTATATAGAGAATACGAGTTTTGTTCTTGATATAAAACTGTTGGTAAAAACCGTAGCAATTATCTTAAAACGAGAGAACGTTGAACTGAATATTCTTGAAGATTTCGATGATTTTCGCAAATCACAACAGAGTTAACAATGATAGTTATATCATAAACATAAAACAGATTTATAATAATGCACAGTGACTACCTTTATATACAAGAACTCCCGACCTTAAGTCAAGAACTAAACCTTGACATATGCACCGTTCGTGATGATCATTATCCATTTTATTTTGGCGGCAACAAAGCGAGAAAATCTCGTTACATCATGCAGGAAATATCCGATTTGGGATGCAATGCTGTTGTGACGACTGGCGGTATTCAATCAAATCATGCCAGAGTTGTCGCTTTAGGAGCAGCAGAAAGAAATTGGCCTTGTGTGTTAGTCCTACATGGTGAGGGGAATGAAGAGATGCCGCGTGGAAATGAGAAGATAATGCGATTGACAGGTGCTATTATGAAAATTGTGAAACCAACCGATATTGCCAATACTATAAAAGAGTCAATCGAGCAGCTAACAGAACAGAGATATAAACCATATGAAGTGCCAGGAGGTGGACACTGTCTAGCGGGATCATTGGCATATGCTGATGTAATAGAGCAGCTTAAGAAACTATGTAACAGAACCAAATGGTATCCAGATTACATTATTCATGCGAGCGGAACAGGAACAACTCAGGCGGGGCTGTTATGTGGGCTAAGGAAAATCGGTTGGGAAACTCGCGTGATAGGAATCTCGATTGCTCGATGTAATCCATACGGGGGAAAGGTGGTTCAGGAAGCTTATCGTCAAATCATGGAGCATCTGGAATGCTCTGTTAATTTGGGTGATGTTGACTTTCGCGATGATTGGATCTGTGGTGGTTACGAGAAAGCTGATAGATCGGTATTTCGCACTATTGGAACTATAGCTAAAATGGAAGGGCTAATTCTCGATCCCACATATACCGGAAAAGCGTTCAATGGAATGTTGAACATTATAGATAGTGGTGAGATTCCCCGATATTCCAAAGTTATATTTTGGCATACAGGTGGCCTGATGAACCTTTTAGCCTCAGAACAATCATTAACATC
Organism: Candidatus Hatepunaea meridiana; assembly: GCA_030765125.1. Classification (GTDB taxonomy): domain Bacteria; phylum Electryoneota; class AABM5-125-24; order Hatepunaeales; family Hatepunaeaceae; genus Hatepunaea; species Hatepunaea meridiana. The sequence continues at coordinate 12,930 of JAVCDD010000300.1, read as the reverse complement.
GTTCACATTATGAACATCCTCTTCACTTGCGCAGGCAGGCGTAATTACCTTATTCAATATTTCAAAGTTGCGTTAAAATCAGACGAGAAAGTTATTGCTGTTGATTCTAGTCGATTTGCACCAGCTTTACAGGAGGCCGATCAGGGTTTTTTAGTACCACTTGTGGATGATCCCAATTATCTGAATATTCTATTAGAGATTTGTAGAGATAATAGAGTTGGTTTTCTGATACCACTAAACGACTTGGAATTACCCCTGCTTGCACAACATCACAAGAAATTCACTGCGATAGGAACCATTCCTTTGGTCTCATCACAAGATGTAATTGACATCTGTTTCGATAAATGGCGAACGATACAATTTTGTACTAATCACGGTTTGAGAACACCGGCAACCTATCTTGACCTCGTTGATGCAAAGATTGCAATCAAGAACGATGAATTATCTTTCCCTTTAGTTCTGAAGCCACGCTGGGGAAGCGCTTCCATCAGCATTGAATATGTTTATGACGATGATGAGCTGGAGACTGCCTATAAACTGGTCAAGAAACGTATCTTTCGAATGATTATAGGTGGTGCCAGTGCGGCCGATGCAAAACATGCGATCCTCATACAAGAGAAACTACAAGGACAGGAATACGGATTGGATGTGGTCAACGACCTTAATGGTAATTATCAGGCAGTGTTTGCCAAACTGAAGATAGCAATGCGTGCAGGTGAAACTGATAAAGCGGAAACAGTTGATGACCCAGCTTTAACAGATGTAGGACGGAGGATCGGTGAGAACTTAAAGCACATCGGCAACCTCGACTGCGATGTGTTTATGTCTGAATCAGATATTTGTATTTTAGAGATGAATCCTCGCTTTGGCGGTGGATACCCCTTTTCACATTATGCTGGAGCTAATCTACCTGCCGCACTTACTGCTTGGGTACGCGGAGAGGAAGTACGAGAGAGTTGGTTATCTGTCAAACCGGGTGTTTTTTCTGCGAAGTGTGACCACCTTGTGGGATGGGGATCATTCAAAAAAGATCAGGAGAATTGAACAATAAAATGAATCGAAAACGCTTATTTCTATCCCCTCCTCATATGTCTGATGAGGGCTATGAGCTCCAATTTGTCAAGGATGCATTTGAAAGCAATTGGATTGCCCCGATTGGTCCTCACGTTGATGCTTTCGAAAGGGAGTTTGCGGATTACATTGGCATTTCCCATGCTGCTGCGCTGAGTTCCGGTACTGCCGCGCTTCATCTGGCGTTGTTGCTTCTCGGCGTTAAAGAGGATGACGAAGTACTCTGTTCATCCTTTACATTTTCAGCTACTGCCAACGCAATAACATATCAACGCGCACATCCAGTCTTTATTGACAGTGACGACAGTAGTTGGAATATGGATACTGATCTATTAGTTGAAGAACTGCGTCGTTGCGCTAAACGAGGCATACTTCCAAAAGCTGTTATCGTTGTTGATTTGTACGGACAAAGTGCTGATTATGATGCCATATTGGAGTCATGCCAAGAATACAACGTTCCTGTAATTGAAGATGCAGCCGAAGCTCTCGGTGCGACATATAGAGGTATGAAATGCGGTGATTTCGGGATTGCAGGAATCCTGTCCTTCAATGGCAACAAGATAATTACATCATCCGGCGGTGGGATGTTGGTTTCAGAAGACAGGAAATTGATCGAAAAAGCGCGATTCCTGTCAACACAAGCTCGGGATCAGGCTCCTCACTACCAGCATTCGGAAATAGGCTATAACTATCGGATGAGCAATGTCGTAGCCGCCATCGGCAGAGGTCAACTCAAGATACTCGATAAAAGAGTTGAGCAAAAACGTCAGATATTCGACTATTACAAGCGAGTTTTGAACGAACTGCCCGGTATAGAGTTCATGCCTGAAGCGGAATATGGAAGGTGCACTCGCTGGCTGACCTGCATCACCGTTGATCCGAAGGAATTCGGGGGCACAAGGGAGGATATCAGATTAAAATTGGAAGAAAATAACATTGAATCTCGTCCTCTCTGGAAGCCAATGCATATGCAGCCGGTTTTCGAGGGATGCCGCATAGTGGGCGGATCTGTTTCCGAACGGTTATTCGAAACTGGGCTCTGCCTACCAAGCGGAACAGCAATGAGCGAGGGTGATTTGAGTTTAATATGTAGTTTGATTCGATCTGTCCGCAAATACGCAAATAGAAGATGATGGATATTCGAAAAAGGGCATCATTGTTTTGGGTTGTGTTGTATTTTCTTGCGATTGTATCATTTGCCGAAGCACAAACCTTCCCACAAGATCTTGACTACTCTTATTTCTCTAACACACTCGTCGATGCCGGTTATCTATGGCAGATTAATTCAACCTTCCATCCGTATGCTTGCCAGCCCCTGGACAGCAATCAAACAAATTATTCAAATTCAGGTGCGTTCAGCTGGATGTATCGCTATCTGAATGACTATACAAATATAGTGGATAGACAGCGTCATAAATCAAACGATGGTCTGAGGGTGATTTTTATTCTCGGACTGGGAATTGCCGGCCAGACAGGCGCAGCTTCAAACTACAACCACGTGGCGGTACACCCATTCGTCTTGACAGTGGCGTGTTTCGATAAAAATTGGTATGCTCGTTTGTATATCCGTGCCACCAATGAAGTTGAAAGCCTGCCGCATTATTCTGGAGTTAAGCGGAAAATATCACGCGCTGGTTTTAATACCGGAGAAATTGACCAGTCGGTCATAGGTTATCAGAATAAGTGGACTACAGTTGAATATGGTCGCAGCCGCGAAATCTGGGGACCGTTCGCTGATGACAACCTTCTTCTTGCTGGAAATTCTCCTGCCTATGAAAGGTTAATGCTTCAATTCAACTACCATCGGTTCACTTGTCGCTGGTTCTATGGATTTCTGGAGACAGTATCTTCACCGGATGACGTTAATATAAATCGTTACCTTGTTGGACGGGTATTAGAATACAACAATAAACGCACACTTGTCATTAGTGTTGGAGAAATTTCTGTATTAGCAGGTCCAAACCGACCTGCTGATTGGGCTTTTCTAAATCCCATTGCATTGCATCTTGAAGTTGAACAAAACAGCCGTGAAAACAATGCTGTTGATAATCGTTCAAATTCAATTCTATTTCTGAATGCAGACTGGTTGCCGATCCCGACGCTCAGACTAACAGGATCTTTTATCCTCGATGATTTCCAACTCGAAAAAGCCGATCGAGATCAAGGCGCACCTGATCCTGTCGGAGGCAGCATTCGCTTGGCCTGGACGCCAATACGAAAACCTGCCGGTCTGACTTTTGTTGGAAGCTATGTCAGGATTGGCACTTATACAATGCCACATTCTTATGGTTATGCAAACCTCGTGAATCGCGGTGAAATGATCGGCCACCCTATTGGAAACGATGCTGACGACGTTGCCTTGGGTGTTAGATTAGTATTTTCGCAACTGTCACTCTTTGAACTCAAAATCGGTAAGCGGCGTTGGGGTGATAGTTCAATGTTGTATGATCCTTACAAGGGTTATGTAGGCGCAAGTCGGGGACCTTTTCCAAGTGGCGATGTTGAGACAAATCGATATTTGGCATTGAAGGTAATATCTAATCCCATGGAAAATTTCAGCATTACTATTGAGGGTCACATTGACCTAAAGCACTCAGGCAAAGACAGTGCGCTTGAAGCATGGACTTTTTCAGCTCGTTATCAGATCCCATTTCTGATTGCAGATAATTAAAATAAATTTAGGGAAAATACATTGTCAAAATTAGTTTTGGTTACCGGCAGCGCCGGTTTTATCGGATTTCATCTGTGTCGACAACTACTGAAAGATGGTTATACAGTCGTAGGTCTCGACATTGTCAATGATTATTACGACGTTAAGCTCAAGGAAGATCGATTGGCAATTTTGGCGGAGTCACCGGATTTCCATTTTTACAGAATAGATCTTTCTAATAAGCAAGATATGGAATCAATGTTTGTCAAGGAGGGGTTTGGTGCAGACGATTCTATCGTAAATTTAGCCGCGCAAGCTGGCGTCCGTTATGCCCAGATAAATCCTGATAGTTACATCCAAAGCAATTTGATAGGTTTTTTTAACCTTTTGGAATTATCTCGTCGTGTGAAAATAAAACATTTGCTGTTTGCTTCTTCAAGCTCAGTTTATGGTGGCAATACGAGACTCCCTTTTTCTGTCCATGATAATGTTGATCACCCAATTTCGCTTTATGCCGCAACGAAGAAATCAAATGAGCTAATAGCGCATGTTTATTCCTATACCTACGGTTTACCGGTCACCGGACTGCGTTTTTTTACAGTCTATGGACCTTGGGGACGACCGGATTTATCTTTGTTCATCTTCACAAAAGCTATACTGGCGGGTGAACCGTTGCCGGTCTTCAATCACGGCGATATGTCACGCGACTTTACTTATGTAGATGATATTGTTGAGGGTATAATCCGTTTATTAATAATTCCTCCATTACCTAATCCGGATTGGAACGGTGAAAATCCAGACCCAGGTACAAGTTGGCTTCCTTACCGGATTTACAACATCGGAAACCACGAATCTGTGAACTTGCTTGATTTTATCCAGATAATAGAAGAAACACTCGGACGGAAAGCTATCCTTGACCTGCAACCTATGCAGCTTGGTGATGTTAAAGCAACCTTTGCTGACATAGAGGACTTAACGGCTGCTACTGGGTTTAAACCAAAGACCTCCATCCGTGAAGGAGTACAGAAGTTCATAGAATGGTATTTGGACTACTATAGGGTATCACTCTGAAAAAACACAATAACCTAAAGGAGAAATAGTATGGACATTCGTATCGCCGTTATCGGCATGGGATACTGGGGCAAGAATCTTGTCCGTAATTTTCATGAAATAGGAGTTTTGAAGGTAATATGCGATTCAGAAGCGTCACGTCGCACGATTATTGAAGAGAAGTATCCCGGAGTCGAATTTAATCAAGATTTCCAGTCGGTACTTGAAGATGATTCTATTCAAGCCGTAGTAATCGCCACTCCTGCAGTTATGCATTACGTTATGGTAAAACAAGCTCTTGAAGCAGGTAAAGATGTTTTTGTAGAAAAGCCTTTAGCTCTAGAATTAGCTAAAGGAGAGGAATTGGTATCTCTTGCTGCTCGCAGACAGAGGATCCTGATGGTGGGACACATACTCCACTATCATCCTGCGGTCATCAAATTGAAGGAACTCATAAACGATGGTACACTCGGCAGAATCCAATACATCTACTCCAACCGTTTGAACATCGGCAAAATTAGAACTGAAGAGAACATCCTGTGGAGTTTCGCTCCGCACGATATCTCAGTTATGTTAGGACTTTTGGGTGAAGAACCGTGTGAAGTTTCATGTGATGGCGGAGCTTATCTGAATAAGGACATTGCTGATGTGACGATGAGTCAGTTACTTTTTCCAAGCGGAGTCAGGGCTCATATCCACGTCAGTTGGTTGCACCCATTCAAGGAACAGCGTTTGGTGGTGATCGGTTCGGAGAAGATGGCACTGTTTGACGATACAGCTCAAGATAAGTTGAAGGTTTATCCGCATAGGGTTGAGTGGAAGAACCGGATCCCCACAGCGGTCAAAGCTGAGGCTGAAACGGTGGAACTTCCTGTTGCTGAACCGTTGAGAAGCGAATGCGAGCATTTCGTATCTTGCGTCAGAAATCGCACCCGTCCTTTAACCGATGGCGATGAAGGGCTTAAGGTTCTCAGAATACTGAACCAATGCCAGCAATCAATGGACGACAATCCACAACCTGATATAATCGAGAAACCGTATTTTGTTCATTCTACCGCAGTAGTTGACGAACCGTGCGACATCGGTGCAGGTACCAAAATATGGCACTTTTCACACGTTATGAAAGGTGCGAAAATCGGCAAACGTTGCATTTTCGGTCAGAACGTCAACATTGATATGGATACGGTTATCGGTAACAACGTAAAGGTGCAGAACAACGTCTCGATATATACCGGTGTAACCATCGAAGATGATGTTTTCCTCGGACCTTCTTGCGTCTTGACTAATGTCACAAATCCACGCTCGCAGGTGATTCGTCATTCTCTTTACGAAAAAACATTACTAAAGCGAGGATCATCAATCGGCGCAAATGCGACTATCGTTTGTGGAATCACAATCGGGAGATATGCATTCATAGGAGCAGGCGCTGTGGTTGCAAAGGACGTGCCTGATTATGCTATGATGGTTGGTGTACCGGCAAGGATGGTTGGTTGGATCAGCCGACATGGTCTGCCGCTGAAAAATCCGGATGCTGAAGGCATAATGACTTGTCCGGAAAGTGGATTACGCTATAAGGAGGTGGAACCGGGAGTTTTAAAATGCCTTGACTTGGACGAGGAACAGCCGCTACCGGAATCTATGCGAGTCGGAGATGTTTATTATGACAATCTGGTTCACCCTTAAAGATAGATTTTTTCAAAAAGTATCATTCAAAGTGTGGTACATCACACATTCTATGATATTATTGAGTATTTTATAACAAGGATAAATTAGAACATATAATGAAGAAATTAAATAAATTTATGATCTCTATAAATGACAAACAATGTGTTATCGGGGTCATAGGATTGGGTTATGTTGGTCTGCCGTTAGCTCTTGAATTCTGTAAAAAGGGTTTTCGTGTGATTGGATTCGATTTAGACATCGAAAAGATCAAATCCATTGAAGCTGGACAGACGTATATAAAGCACATTCCTGCAGAGGGTATTAATACAGCGGTTAAGTCGGGACTCTTGAGTGCCACTACGGATTTCTCACGAATCGCTGATACTGATGCGGTATTAATCTGTGTGCCTACACCACTTACTAAACACCGCGAACCGGATCTGTCATACATCGAATCTACGGGAAAGGCTATTTCGCCGTATCTCCATTCAGGTCATCTGATTGTGTTGGAATCAACCACATACCCAGGTACGACTGAAGAGGTAATGGCTGTATTGCTCGAGGATGGATCTGGCTTGAAAGCCGGTGAAGATTTTTGGGTGGCTTTTTCACCGGAAAGAGAAGACCCCACAAACCCGGAATACTCAACATCAAATATCCCAAAAGTAGTCGGTGGAATAACCGAAGACAGTTCTATTGCCGCCTGTGCGCTATACGATCAGATTATCGTCAAGACAGTTCCTGTGTCAAGTTGCGCAACCGCTGAAGCCACAAAATTGCTCGAGAACATCTTCCGCAGTGTAAATATTGCCTTGATGAACGAGATGAAGATGATTTTCTTCGAGATGGGCATAAATGTTTGGGAGGTCATCGAAGCGGCAAAGACGAAACCTTTCGGTTACATGCCGTTTTATCCAGGTCCTGGTCTTGGCGGTCATTGCATACCGATAGACCCGTTCTATCTGACATGGAAAGCGAAAGAGTTTGGATTGACAACCCGGTTCATCGAGTTAGCTGGTGAAATCAACACCCATATGCCGGACTATGTCATCACCCGAACGATGGAAGCGTTGAACGAACACAGCAAGAGTCTGAAAGGATCGAAAGTTCTGATTGTCGGTCTGGCGTATAAGGGTAATGTAGACGATATGCGGGAAAGTCCATCACTGGTGTTGATTAATATGTTTGAGGAAAAGGGAGCTGAGGTCGCTTACTACGATCCCTATATTCCAGAAATACCCCCAGTTCGAGAACACACGCACTTAACGGGACGCAAATCAATTGCTCTTGATGAAGTGAGCAATTACGATGTTGCCGTGATCAGTACTCAGCATCTGAACGTTGATCACACGATCTTTGCAGACAAATGCAAATTGGTGATTGACACACGAAATGCGTTAGGCACAGGATATCCCAATGTTTACCAAGCCTGATGTTGACAAATCAACCGATTCAAATAGAGTATCTGTTAAGTTCGGTGCTGGCAGACGCCTTCGTCTGCCAGTTCTCCGTCACACGAGGGCGTGTGACGGCACAAACATTTAACACACATTCAAAATTAGAGATATTCCAATGATCGTTCCTTTATTAGACTTAAAAGCTCAATATAATTCGATAAAATCGGAAGTGGATACCGCTGTCGCTGAGGTATTCGAATCACAACACTTTATAAATGGACCTCAGGTGAAACAGTGTGAAAAAGCCATTGCCGAGTACTGCAACACCAGTGATGCCATAGGTGTTTCATCCGGAACAGATGCGCTTTTGATAGCTCTTATGGTGGAAGAAATTGGTGCTGGTGACGAGGTTATCACCACTGATTTTTCCTTCTTTGCCACTGCCGGATGTATCGCACGAACCGGAGCGAAACCAGTATTCGTTGACATAGACCCAAGTTCTTATAACATAGACCCTGATCAAATCCGTTCCAAGATCACTTCCAAGACTAAGGCGATTATTCCGGTACATCTGTACGGTCAGGTTGCAGATATGGATCCGATTATGGCGATTGCCGAGGAGTATAACCTTGTAGTGATTGAGGACGGTGCTCAGGCAATCGGAGCGGAATACAGAGGTAAACGTGCCGGATCTATCGGTCATTATGGTTGTTTCAGCTTTTTTCCGTCAAAGAATTTGGGAACATCAGGAGACGGCGGAATGGTTGTAACAAACGATCCGCAAAAAGGTGAAATGCTGAGGATATTCCGCAATCATGGTTCGAAACCGAAGTATTATCACAAATATATCGGCGGCAATTTTCGGTTGGATACTCTACATGCGGCGGTGGTGCTGGCAAAGTTTCCTCATTTGGATTCATGGTCAGATGCTCGCAAACAAAACGCAGACCGGTACCGCAGGCTATTAGAGAATAAAGGGGTTGTTGGTAATGGTGTTATGTCTCTTCCAGTGGAAGTCGCTGACCGTCATATATACAATCAGTTCGTAATCCGGGTTGAGCGGCGCAATGCGCTACAAGGCTTTCTCAAGCAAAAGGGAATCGGAACAGAAGTCTATTATCCTGTTCCATTCCATTTTCAGAAGTGTTTCGCATACCTGGGGGAAACTGGTGATTTCCCAGAGAGTGAAGCTGCTGCAAACGAAACGCTGGCTTTACCGATCTTTCCCGAATTGACCGACGAACAAGCGATATATGTGGTGGATAGTATTGCTGAATTCTATTCTCTTTAAGAAGCGAATTCAACTACTGCCGACAAAATACTGTGTAGGTTACTAACAATGAGGGAGAAGTGCTGTTAGACCAATTGAAAAACCCATCCTTTCGGATTGCCATTAAGTGTTTTTTGGACGCTTGTGCATTTCTGGCAGCCTGGATCGTCAGTTATTACATTTATTTTCCGGCTGATTCCGTCCAACAGCTAATTATAGTAGCGACATTAATTCCTCTCTTTATCATCGTTGAACTGGTCAGTTTTGCCATATTCAGACAATATACAGCAATGTGGCGATACTCTGACCTGCACGTGTTAGAAGGGATATTAAAAGCCGCTACTCTTAGCACAGTAGTAATCGTCGGTATAACGTTCTTTATCAAGAGCGGAGTTCTGCCTATATCCATAATGATAATCAACTGGATGCTGGTTGTTCTTTTCAGCGGCGGTATCAGATTTGTGTTGCGTCGGGTTAACACTTTTGATCGCGGGCATCTTAGGAATGGAAATTCTGGCAGACGGGTGCTGATCTATGGTGCGGGTCAAGCCAGTGAACTTTTGTTGCGCAATATCGAAAACACAAAACAAGCCGATTTGAATGTAATCGGTCTAATTGATGATGATCCAATCCGACAAGGTCAATACATACACGGAATCCGGATATTAGGAGATCGGAATAAAATAGGAGAACTGGTTAACAAATATCAAATTAGCGACATTATTTTCTCTGTTCCTTCACTATCGGGCATAGAGGTACGAAGTATCTTGGATGTTATTCGAGATCAGGTTGGGGATCGAATAGAGATTAGGACTATGCCCGGGTTGACCGACCTTGTTGATGACCGGATAACCATCAATAATCTGCGAAAATTCGAGATCAAGGATTTGCTTCGCCGTAAACCGGTGTATCTTGACCATACGACTGTTCAGGAACTGATAGCGAGAAGATCGGTTATGGTGGTTGGAGGAGGCGGAAGTATCGGAAAGGAGCTTTGCATACAGATCGCATCCTTTGAGCCAGAGAGACTTATCATTATTGACAGCTGTGAATTCAACCTTTATAATGCAGAGTCATTGCTCAGGGAACTGTACCCAAACTTGGAACTGGTCTGTTTGGTTGCTGATGCTTGCAAAATGAAATTGATGCAGAAGATATTTACGCATCAATCCCCAGAAATAGTTTTCCATGCGGCGGCTTACAAGCATGTTCCGTTGATGGAAATGAACCCTTGGGCGGCAGTGGATAACAATTTGTCGTGCACGGTTACACTGGTAGAACTGTGTCGAGAATTCGATGTCAAACGCTTCATTCTCATCTCGACGGATAAGGCTGTTCAACCCACCAGTGTGATGGGGGCTACGAAACGTATGTGTGAACAGATTTCTCTTTTACATAAAAATAATGGCTCAACGGAGCACATCGTCGTCAGGTTCGGAAATGTGCTTGGAAGTTCTGGGAGCGTTATCCCCAAGTTCAAATCACAGATTGAATCCGGTAATCCGTTAACAGTTACTGATCCGAAAATTACACGATACTTTATGCTTATTTCAGAAGCGGTGGAGCTAGTTCTTCAAGCGGGAGCTGTTGGGAAGAACGGCAATATCTATGTGCTTGATATGGGAGAACCGATAAATATCACTGATTTGGCAAAGTATATGATTAAACTGTCTGGGCTTAGGCTGGATGTGGATATAAAGATCGAATATACTGGACTAAGACCGGGGGAGAAGTTGCATGAAAGTCTCTACCTTGAGGGGGAGGAAAAATCTACAGATGTCCCCAATCTACTTGTTTTAACCCCGCGAGATGCTGTTGATCAAGATTACCTTGATCATGTGAATCAGCTACTCTCCAAGCTGTACGAACTGGATTATAAGGAGCTGCAAACCGAGTTAAAGAACTTTGTTCCTGAATATCAAGCATGTTTGACTTCAGAACATCTTTCACAGATAGGATAAAAAATTGAAGAACGGTAGCGGTTTGTTGTGGGATAGCAACGATCTACCCAAATCCTTCACAGTCGGATAGAAAGTCGTAATGAAGAGGGTTGCACACGGGGAAATAATAAATGCGTATGTAACTCTCTTAGAACTGCTTTACAGTTGGAGGTCAAAAACGAGGAGACGTATGCCCTCTTGAATCAGGGCTTAATCATTTTTACAGTATCGCTTTTCACTAAGAAAGCAGCATTTAGCATTGAAAGTCATATCTATCCCCCAAAAAGAAATGCGCCTTGCTGTCAACGGTCATCTTGATTTGAAACACTCTGGCAAGGAAAGTACACTTGAAAAACGAACATTCTCCCTGCGATCTCAACTGCCTTTGCTTTGTAATAAATACATCGTTAAGATGGTACAAAGTAGAAATTATAAGGAGCATCACGTGGAAAACAAACACTTACAGATTGGAGATTCATTCCCGACCGTAGAAATCCAGACAACACGAGGGAAGATCGGCATGCCCGACCACTTTGTGGGTAAATGGTTCGTTCTATTCAGCTTCCCACTTGCTCGCACACTCATTTGCTCAACTGAATTCTGTAAGTTTCAGCAGGCATATGTTCAGTTCAGCAACATTAACTGCGAGCTGATTGGGCTCCGCGTCGATCAGAACAATTCTACCGTAAATGGGTTAGATTGGATAATGAATGATCTAAAAACCGAGATCGAATTCCCTGTTATATCCGATAATGGTCGTTTAGCTGACCTACTCGGACTGATCCACTTCGATTCCGGTGTCAAAAACATACGAGCTGTCTTCGTTGTTGATCCGAAAGGAATTATACGAGCTCTGCTATATTATCCGCGGGAGCTGGGGCGTAACATAAATGAGATCATCCGTATGATCAGAGGTCTTCAGATGTCTGAAAAGCAGAATATAGAAATTCCTGCGGACTGGTCGAATAAAGAACCAGTCATAGATTCGATAATAGTTCCTCCTGTTACGGACTTGAGTACATTCAAAGTTCAGAGCCAAAATTTGGATGAGTATAATTGGCGTATGGGGCTTTAGGGATCAATTGTGCCTGCTCAAGATGTCATCCGCCACAATATTAAGGAAACTTGCCGCATCCATCACGGGCATTTTTTATGATTTATTCTCGAAAATCGTCTCTCGAAACTTGAATTTAAAGGGTGAATTCCAGAAAAATAAGTCGCACAGTGATTATTAGAAAGTCTGGTAAGAATTGGGACGGACTGATCCGTTGAATTTGGAATGAACCGCAAACTCATCTTCACTGCAACAGGAACCAAAGGCTGAGTGAGGTTACCCCCTTGTCAAGACACGAAATGGGAGTAACCTCACATTTCCGATGTATTGCGGCAACTCAATTTTAAAAAGGTAACTAAACCAATTATTTCGATCAAGTGAGATCCGTACGGGGGTATGTATATGCATATGCAACTCTCTTAGAACTGGTTTACAGTTGGATATCTAAAATGGGGAGATGTATGCCCACTTGAATCAGGGCTTAATCCTTATTTTAGAATCGCATTTCATCAAGAAAGTAGCCTGACAAAACGAGAGTTTCTCTCTCGTTCTGTGTTTTGTAGAACCTATCACTAACCTGTCGCCCCCCCCCTGATGATTAATCAGACGCGATTCTCGCGTCTGGTTAATACAGTCTCCGATGCTTTTCCAAAAAAACAATAACTGGCATTTCAATAACACTGTATATACTCCGGTTCTCAAAGATCCCCAAAATCATTCCCTTAAACATACGACCAACGATTGAGCTGGTCAGTTTGAATCTCCTCTTCATCTTCTGATTATAGCATTGCTCGGAGGCCACGTCGTTTCACGCGAACTGAAGCAATCTCTTG
>JAVCDD010000381.1 GCA_030765125.1 Candidatus Hatepunaea meridiana | reverse complement strand
GCGATGGTTTAAGCTCGAATGGATATGGTGTTATTGTAACGGGTATTCAGTGAGGGCAATAGAGTGATAAAGATTGATTTTCCGGGGTCGGAGAAAGAGGGATTACGCAACTGGTGACTGTATGCCTGTTTTATGAATACTCTTTAAAGATCGGCGGGCTATAGAGAACCGGTATAATGTCCCCCGGATTCAATGAAAATAATGTAAAAACCTCTTGCTATTAATGTAATATTTTGTTAAACTAACTTATCGAATAATCTAACCTGTTTCTTTCCGCTTTTTAACACAAAATTTGTAATTCGTTTTCTTTGGTAATGGTGATAATGAAAAGTAATAAATTAGATACGCTGAAATCAAACCTTATTCCTATAAAAACATTCCTTTGGGGAATCTCTGTTTTATTTATAATAGCGCTGCCGTTTTCTTTGATAGCTCAGACTGAGGTTGAGGGGGAAGTGTCGGGTGTTTGGGATGTGGAAGGGAGTCCGTATATAGTCCTTGCTGGCGCTAATGTGCCGCAAGATGAAATACTTCGCATCAATCCAGGTGTTGAAATTATTATTAACACGATATTCAGAATACATGGTGATATACAAGCCTCAGGAACAGAAGACGACAGTATTTCTATCTATAGTGGCAATACCGATTCAACTCTGATTCTTTTTTATTATCACAATTATTCAGGGGAAAGAAGTTTCTTTAGATATTGTAATATTTCCAATAATTACAGATATGATTCTGGAACGTTAATCCGAGTGAGCGTTGATAATGAAGAAATGCGTCTTAGTTTAGATAATTGTAAACTTAATTGCCATAAAGGAATTGTTCTTGATTCAGGTTTTCAGCTTGATGTAACCAATTGTATAGCTATACCTTATGACAGCACATCCATTCGACCATTTTGTCGTGCTTGCGGAGTAGATCATATAACCATTGTTGATAACATTCTTGAGATGCCTTATATCGAAATTGACTATTCCCTTGATGTAACTATTAGAAATAACCGATTTATTAACGGTGATCACATTGCTATCATGGTTGTCAGAGATGTTGTAATCACTGATAATCAAAGTAATCTGCCGGAAGAAGAAAACCTGGTCGTAGATTCCACAAGATCATACGTTGGCTCGTTCAGAGAAGAGGGAAATGGTTCTATTGTAAGAAGAGATCCTCGGCGTGTTAGGAATGTAACCTTCAGAAATAACATCTTTACCAATGGCTGGGCTTTTAACGGTGACAGTGAAATCATCGTTGAAGATAATCTACTCTTGCACGGTTTAGGGGTATCCGGATTTGAAAGTGGCATCGTCTCAAATTGCACTTCTAATTCTATAACTATCGTTGAAGCATCAAGCGAACCCGGAGCAATCATAGTAGAAAATAACACGATTTCAGGTCCGCGGATCCTATGCAGAGGAGAGGAAACCTCTCCGTTAATAAGAAACAACAACTGTCCAAATGGATGGTTAGAGGTTGATAGAGGCGCTACTCCGGAAATTCATAATAACAGTTTTGGCGGCAGGTTTAAAATAGAAAACGCATCTCCTGATATTCATCATAATATCTTCTTCGCAAGTGATGATTCTCGTTTTTATAATGGCGCTGGTGGTCAATTTTATAATAATGTGGTTATTAGTGGTGACCGTGAGGGTAGCCTAATAAGGATAGAATTAGATTCAGACCCTTTTATCTCAAGCAATATTCTTTACCATAACTTTGATATTGATATGACAGCAATTCATCATAGTATTCGCGAAATAGATCCAATCATTCGTTACAATATCATTTACGGGTTCGAGGAAAACTTCCATAACATTGAAGTTGAAGATAACAATATATTTGAAGATCCTCTTTTTGCACATGTGAATCCCTTTGACCTTCGCCTTCAGGCTCATTCCCCCGCTATCGATGCCGGGGATCCTGATCTACCTGAAGACCCGGATGAAACCAGACGGGATATCGGATTATTATATTTTGATCAAAGTCAAAATAATCGCCCCTGCATAAATTCACCAGGTCATCTCCTTGTGGGTTATGGAGATACTTTAACGTATATAGCCACAGCAACCGATGAATCAGACGAAATATCCTTCAGTTTTCCCGATTTGCCTGAATGGTTGGAACCCCAGGAGCGTCGTGATTTCATTGCAGACAGTGCGATAGTGTCAGGTGTTGTGCCTGAGAATGAACAGAGTTTCTTCTTCACAATCTACTGCGAGGATGATGATGAATTAGTAGATACATTATCTGTTGAGGTAATTGTCTCCAGTTACACTTTGCTGAGAGGGGGGATTTCTGGAGTTCTCTCTATTGGCGATTCACCATTCCGGATCCCGGAAACATCTTGGGTGGAAAGTGGCGATTCACTGATAATTGAGCCGGGTTGTTTAATCTACACAGGACAACCGTACTGGCTTCCCAGACCAAATGTTGAACTGTCGATATATGGTTACCTGGAATGTGTTGGAACAGCAGACGACTCAATATATTTCCTTGGATACGGAGAACATGACGGAAAGATGCCGAAGTTTTTTACATCAAACGATACAAGTGAAATAGCCTATACGCAGTGTTTTGGTGGCGTCATAGGCGGAAGAATTATTTCTTACGGTACGAATCTTCGGGTACACAATTGCAGGTTTCTTCCAACGAAACTAAATAAAGTTTCCAGTAGTGATTCGAGTTGGACTGAGGTGTATGATAATGTCTTTCAGGATATATGTTCATTTATTATTTATGGTGGGTTTTCTCAACTCGAAATCCATGATAATATTATCCGGAATGATTCATCTTTTATTAATCTTAGATCAATCTATGGATCAAGATTCAGAAATTGTTCGGTGAATTCTAACAACAACATATTTCGTAATTGTGGAGGCGCTTACAGAGCTATCGAAGGTGGAACACTAGTATCAAAAAACGATATTTTTCTGGAATGCACAACAGGTTTTGTGCTGGATAATGATGAGACTCTAATAGAAAACTGTTTTCTCTCTGCCACCCCGCTGTATCCCTCTTTTCGTACCTATAGCAGTAACGTTACAATTATAAATTCAATAGTTTTGAACGATACAACAGGTCTTATAGGCGAAATAGAAGAGGATGGATTTGTAAATATACGAAATTGTGCGTTTCTTACATCCGATGCATTTACGCGGGAGATTATTGAGGAATTTGGTATACTTTCAGAGGTTAATATCAATGGTGATTCAACCGACAGCTACGGAAACTTATTCGGTGATCCGATACTTTTAGACTTCTATCCTTACGAATACCGACTAAGACACAATTCTCCCTGCATCGATGCTGCCTTCTGTGAGAATCATGAGGAAAATCCGGACGGTACACCACCTGATATCGGACCTGTCCCATACAATCATAATAATAATTCAATAGAGATAACCGACTCTCATATATTTCCCCGTTTTTGGAAGCGCGTAGACGAGGAAATTCGGTGTTCAGTTGATATCGTAGATGAGGATGAAGACTCAATTGCCTTTCAGTGGGATCTTTATCAATTATCTGAATCTGCACAAGGTTTACTGTTAAGAACTTTTTCGCAGACAATTGGTCGGAATCGGGATGTCGTGTTTACAGTGGGTGAACTGGGAACCTATCAGGTCAGATGCATGGCAACAGACGGTTACATAATCGATTCTTATTTATTTGATGCCTTTTTTGTTTTTCCATCTGACGTATCAGAAGATAAAAATATTATTTCTGAAGAATTCAAGTTTCACCAAAATTATCCAAACCCCTTCAACTCTTCCACGAGTTTTCTCTTTGAATTGCAATTTCATAGTAATGTCAAACTGGAAGTATTTAACCTACTTGGGAGAAAACTTGCCAGGTTAACCGATAAACCTTACGCTGCGGGATCTTATCAGATTCTGTGGAGACCGGAAAATCTGCCTTCCGGTAAATACCTTTGCCGTATAGTAACCTCTGGAAAATCAGAGGTCATTTCAATCACACTACTTAAATAAGGTTCAAAATGTAAAACAGCGTCACATCGTCACAGAGTGGGTGCAAAGCCTTTGTGGGTGGGGGTTGCAGGGGGTGACGATAATGTGACGGAAGGTTACGAAGTGTCGTAGTATCGTGGTGTTGTAGTATCGTGGTGTTGTAGTGTCGTGGTGTTGTAGTGTCGTGGTGTTGTAGTGTCGTGGTGTTGTAGTGTC
>JAVCDD010000231.1 GCA_030765125.1 Candidatus Hatepunaea meridiana | reverse complement strand
TGTTTAGGTGCCAAATCATACTGTATAACAAATCTATGTACGGATTTCAAGTAATTAAGCACAAATCAGATGTCCAAATCAAAATAGCAGGTTTGGAACTTTAGTTCGGTAAAGACTTATTGGTAAACCTTAAAATAAAAAGGGCTTACAATTGTGAGCCCTTTTTTTAGTGGTTTACAGTTCAATCATTCACCATACATAGCGATGACTTCTTCCTTTGATTCACCATTAAGTTCCTCATTCGATTAAGCGTTGCAGCTAATTCCAATCCTCTGAATTGTGCAAGATCCCCTGTGAGGCTATTATCCAGCACATCCAATCCTTGGTGTTGAATATCCTCCATTACATCAATTATAATCTGAATGAGCTCTCTTTCACCGTCCATATTGTGTTTAGCATACAGAATGGCTCGTCCTATTGCTTTAGTTTGTGCCGTCTCGACAATTTGGGCAAGTTCGGAAAGGTCAACAGTATTTTGCCCAAAGATAAGTCGTCGCGGATCCTGAGCGGTTATCCTGAGGTTACCATACTCGTTATATGGATTGAGCCCCTGTTCCAAAGGGAAACGTCGTATCGGACTTTTAAAAGTAGGGCCACCTTCCTGTGCTCTATTTGTTGGAAAACATTCAGCGATTGTATGAGCTCGCTCGGTGACATTATAGGGTTCAAATGCGATCATTTGAATGATGCAATCAGCTACGCTGAAATAATCACCTGAGCCACCCATAACCAGAATGGTGGAGATGTCATGCTCTTCATATAGTTGTCTCACTTTGTCAACGAACGAGGTGATCGGTTCGTGCTTCTTGGACACAAGCTCCTGCATACGCTTGTCTCGGATTATAAAATTCATTGCACAAGTATCCTCGTCCATTAGCAAAACCTTAGCTACTGCTTCAATCGACTCTGCAACAAAGGCAGCTTGCGATGTGCTGCCGCTGGCGTTAGTAGTGGAAAATGCGGTGGGAGTTTCTCGCAATGGAATATTGTTAATAAAAGCGGAAATGTCAGTTTTAACAACGCTCCTACCGCTGGCGGTTCGAACTTTCACGGTCTCGGGCGCTGAAACGCAGTAATCTCTACCATCCCCTGGGATGTGGTTATAGACACCCAATTCTAATGCTTGAAGTATTGTTGATTTTCCATGGTATCCACCTCCTACAATGAGGATAACACCTTTTGGAATTCCCATACCTGTTATTATTCCCGCATTAGGGAGGTCAAAGCTAACTCGTAAACTATCAGGCGATTTGAATGGAACAACGCTTGATGTGTCGAGTGGTTTTTGTTCCACTCCGCTCTCCCTTGGAAGGATTGCGCCATCTCTAATAAAAGCCACTAATCCGGCAGCACAGAGAGAATCCCTGAGATATTCGGCATCTTCAGCAACCTTAATATGCCTATCCAGGGCATCAAGGTCAAGATTCTTAGCATAGAGCGACGACTCTATAATTTGCGGTAGTTCTTCAAAAAACATACTTTCAGCGATTCTTGCATTGATTGACCTGCCTTTTGCGGGTAATCCCATAAAGAATCGGGCTTCTATACAGTTTTTATCGATAACGATGGAAGTACGGTCGAGGATAACCTGACCCGGTTCGGAAATGGCGATAATACCGCTGTTTCCAGTACCACGTCTACCTCTGTTATAAATCGAGCAGCTTAAGTTAAATTGCCTTGCGAGGTAGTCCCGAAAAGCAATCGTTCTCGTGCGGGATTTGATTACATCACCAGAAAAATCAGCTTTATCGCGAGGAACTCGCGCCCTGTACACACCAGTACTGGGTGGTGCGTATGGATCCTTGGGAATACGATCAATGAAGAGTTCAAAGTATGAGAAAGCCCATTGACCTTTCAGAGATTGGTAGGCGCCGTAGTCCTTACCATCAATGTGTTGTAGTTGTTGTTTTAATAACTCTAAAGGTTTCATTATTCAATTCCAAGATAGATAAACAATCTTTTAGTAGGCTCTTGTTTCACTTAAGCAAGATACGAATTATCAGTTCACTTCCCTGCTTCGAGGAAACATGACTATTTATACTTGCATATTTATATACAATAGTGTAAATTTACACTATAGTTGCCATATATCAAGAGGTTTTTCATGAAAAATGATTTCGGACCAAAAAAACTTGGCGATAAGCTCAAAAGCGTCAGGCATTCCAAAAACCTATCGCTGCACGCTGTTGCAAAGCCTTCGAAAATCTCGGCTACTTACCTGCAAAAGCTTGAGAACGGAATAGTGAAGAATCCATCTCCGCGTGTACTGCAGCGACTATCGGAGGTCCTTAGCGTTCCCTATATGAGGTTGATGGAACTTGTGGGGTATGTACTACCTATTCACACACAAAATGACAAAAACAATCAAAACAATTTGAATGAAACATTGTTCGAAGACGACCTTACCGAAGAAGAGCGAAGGGCGGTAGCGGCATTTATTCACTATCTAAAGAAAAACGTTAGAAACTGATTGTTATCTGACAAGGACACTAAAACACCTTATTTCTTCAAGGAAAGACCAAATAGGTATATAATATGAAAAGGCTCACCCGATATACAAGTGAGCCTTTCCAATTGATATGAGCAATTTTAGGATCATTCACCATACATAGCGATGACTTCTTCCTTCGATTTACCGAGTATATTGTATTTCTTACCGATTTTCTCGAACGCTGCCAGAGCCTTGTCCAAATGCTCCTTATCGTGTCCTGCAGAGAGTTGAACTCTTATACGAGCCAGACCCTTACCGACCACCGGATAGAAAAATCCGATGACGTAGACGCCTTCAAAATACAAATCGCGCGCCATATCCTGGGACAGCTTTGCATTGTAAAGCATAATCGGGACAATCGGATGATCGCCGGGGTTGATGTCGTAACCGAATGCAGTCATTTTCTCGCGGAAGTATTTGGTGTTCCACTCTAATTTGTCGCGAAGTTCGGTTGTTTCAGACAGCATATCAACTACTTGGATAGCCGCTTTCACGACAACGGGGGCGAGGCTGTTTGAAAACAGATAAGGACGCGAACGTTGGCGCAGCATCTCGATCATTTCCTTACGACCGGATGTGAAACCGCCGGATGCGCCGCCCATTGCTTTACCGAGTGTGCTGGTTATGATGTCGATACGATCCATACAGTTGCGGTACTCGTGCGTGCCGCGACCGGTCTTGCCGAGGAAGCCGGTGCAGTGTGAATCGTCAAACATCACCATAGCATCGTATTTCTCTGCCAGGTCGCAAATCTTGTCGAGCTGTGCGATATTTCCGTCCATCGAGAATGCGCCGTCGGTGCAGACCATCTTGTAACGAGCTCCGTTTGAATTAGCTTCTATCAGCTTCTCTTCGAGGGAATTCATATCGTTATTGGCATAGATATAACGTTTCGCCTTGCAGAGCCGGATACCGTCAATGATCGAAGCGTGGTTCAGCGCATCGGTGATGATGGCATCTTCCTTCTTCATAAAGACTTCGAACAGACCGCCGTTGGCGTCGAAGCAGGATGAGTAGAGGATTGTATCCTCGGTGCCGAGGAACCTGGCAATCTTCTGCTCCAATTCCCTGTGAATGTCCTGTGTGCCACAGATAAAGCGTACTGAGGACATACCATAACCGCGTTCATCCAGACCCTTATGAGCAGCTTCCAGAACCTTCGGATAGCTTGACAGTCCGAGGTAGTTATTCGCACAGAAGTTTATCACGTCTTCCTGAGGAGCGTTTTCGGGATATTCAACGTTAATGTCAGCGCCCTGAGGTCCGTGTATAAACCGTTCTTCTTTGTAAAGACCCGCTTCGCGAACTTCAACCAGTTCATTGATCAGGTCGTCTTTGATTTTTCCGTACATTTTGTTTCCTTAATTCTATGTTTTTTGTTTTTATTTTCTTTAAATTAAAAGAGGTTTGAGTTGTTTTGATTCGATTTATTTGCTTTACCAGCCTTTTTATAAGTTACATTTGTTTGTGGTGGGAAATCAATTCCCTTGTTGTCAAAAATATCCGTTATTGTCAATATCTGCATCCGTGGATGCTTACCCCAAGGTGATTCATAAAAACCTGCGCTGGCAGCTTCCTTTTTCATTTCGCGCGTGGGTTCTTTTAGGGATATCAACACTCCAATCTCCGCCTTTTCGCGTTCAATAACACCTCTTAAGTCTCGGATATGCGCAACACCGGTATGACCGGATTTAACAGAAATTATTATCTGTTTTGTTTTACCGCCTACAGGTTCATCGTGGAAATAGAGGCGTCCGTCAATTCCACGATCTTTCCCTTTCTTTTGTTCTACCGGTCGGGCGCCGACCAACCCCAGCGACCACCATTGGAACTGATAAGCATCATCTTTGGCTAAGGCAATAGCATCCGGCAGAGATTTCGGTTCGCCGACGGTTTTATATTTAACCTCACCACCGAACATATCATTCAATCGGTGTTTAATTAATGTAACGGCAAGATGAGTTACATCTATTCCGATCCACTGACGATTAAATCGTTGGGCGGTAACAATAGTCGTTCCGCAACCACAGAAGGGATCGAGTACAATATCCCCTTCTTTGCTGCTGGCGTTAATGATTCGTTCTAAAAGAGCTTCAGGTTTTTGAGTCGGATAATCCAGATGTTCCTTGCTTAATGTAAAAACCGCAGAAATATCCCATACATCATCTATGAATGACATCCTATATTGACCATACTTATCTTCACCGTGTTTGCGTCCTTTGAATGAAGGTTTGAATCCCGGACCATATACTTGAACATAGTATTCCTTTATATCTATCGGTTTGAAAAAGGAATTTCCGCTTTTAGAATAAAACAGGATTATATCATGTTTTCTTTGAAACTGCTTCTTTGCGAGATTCCCCGTCCTGTAATGCCATACAATCTCATTTCGGAAATTATTCACACCGAAGATCGAATCCATCAACATTTTCAAGTAATGGCTTGCAGTCGGATCGCAATGGAGATAGATGCTTCCGGTTTGTTTCAGAACACGTTTCATTTCAACAAGCCGCGGCGCCATCATTGATAGGTACGCCAGCATATCGCTTTCGCCCAGGAAGTTCCGGAATGCCTGCATAGCCTTAGATACATCGTCTGAACAGGTTTCTATTACTTCTTGATATGAGGCAGCAGCGGTTATATCCCAATGCCAGGTATCTTCAAACGCCTTTATCTGTGATTTTGATTTTGTTCCGTCCTGCTCTCTGAAGATCACATTGTAGTTCTGGTCGCTCTTAAAGGGTGGATCGAGGTAAACGAGATCTACAGACTCATCCTTGATATGCAACCGAAGCACATCTAAGTTATCTCCATAATAGAGTAAATTCTCGTTTTCCATTGTATTCCATTTCATAGGGCGGTGGACATAAATATCCGCCCTCCCCAGTGATTGTTACTTACAAGGTAATACTATCTACTTCTTAATAAACTTAATCAATACAAAATTATAGAGTACCAGTACCACTACCACCCCAATAAGCACCTCTTTGCGTCGGATGAATTGAATTATGCCCGCTTGCCAGGTATACCCAAAAATCTGGCTGAAAACAATCGACAGAATAAACAGCGTGACAGCGACACTGATTATGTTTACTATTATGTATTTAATTTTCATTTTATTTCGATAATCAGCTTCCCATCATCAAACTTGACAGGATAGATAATTATATCCTCCTTCGCTGAGCCAGACAGAACTTTGCCAGAGTAATCATAAGTTGACTTGCCAATACTACAACATTGCACCGTGCCGGCACAGGGCACGGGATCCAATCGTCGTCCACCGTGTTTGCACTTATTGCTGAAGGCGTAATAATTTCCATCGTCTCCGTGAATGACGAGCACGCGTTCAGGAATTTCGTTGCCTTCAAGTCGAATGGCTCCTCCTGTTTCAGACAATTCCGGAGCACGGCTGAGGTCAACTATAACTTTGCCATCGGTAAACGTCCAGCACTCTTTATCCTTTGGCGGCTGAGTAGCAGGTTTCCCGAAGAGCCGCTGGAAGAAACTGCGTTTGAGCGTCTTTTCATGCATAGGTTTGACCTCCGCTTTTATTCTCTGGTTGTCGGAAGATATTGTTTCTGTCTGGGCTGAACCCAGCTCGTAGCCCGGCTTCTCCGAAGCAGGGAATACCTGATAAATTAACGACGATCCCCGGCTTTGGAGAAGCCGGACTACGAAGCTGCCGGAGTAGCGAAGCTTGCTTCGCGTTGACAAAGCATGCAAGCTTATGCACTCCGGTAAAACCTACCGGTACAACGTCCCCGCTTCTTTCCTGATCTTCAGATTCTTCAGCATATCTTCAGTCATTGCATCCAGATCCCACTGCGGTTTCCAACCCCACTCCTCGCGAGCGGCTGAGTCATCAATAGAATTGGGCCATGAGTCTGCAATCTCCTGGCGGTAATCAGGTTCATACGCAACCTTGAAATCAGGAATATGCTTCTTAATAGAATTTGCAAGATCGGTAACATTGAAGCTCATCGCAGCATGGTTAAAATCGGAATGATGAATCAGCTTGTCATAGTCGGCTTCCATAAGCTGAATTGTGCCGTTGATAGCGTCCGGCATATACATCATCGGCAGACGAGTGTCTTCTTTAACAAAGCAAGTGTATTCACCCTTATCAATCGCTTCATAATAGATAGCTACGGCGTAGTCGGTTGTGCCGCCGCCGGGAGGCGTTACGTGAGAGATGATTCCCGGATAACGCAAGCCCCTGATGTCCAATCCGAAACGCTGGACGTAGTAGTCGCATAGCAGTTCACCACAGACTTTGGTGACGCCGTACATCGTGGTCGGTTTCAATACAGATTCCTGCGGAGTGTTGTCCAGAGCTACGAATTTGCCCCAAACAGCAATCGAACTCGGAATGACTATGCGCGCCATTTCGTACTTAATACCCAGTTCAAGCAGGTTGATCGTACCGTTCATATTTACATCCCAGCAAAGTTGCGGATTCTTTTCACCGACAGCCGACAGTATCGCTGCCATGTGAACGACCGTATCGATGTCGTACTTCTTGATGATCTCTTCAACGCTGTCAATATCATTAATATTAATAAAATGAAACGGTCCTGAATTTCTCAATTCGTCTGATGGCTGCGTCTTGCGTCCTGTTGCAATGACGTTCTCAGCGCCGTATCTATTGCGCAACTCTAATGTAAGTTCCGATCCAATTTGACCTACTGAACCGGTGACTAATATTTTCTTGATTTCTTTCTTCATTTAATTTTTCTCCGTTGTGTTTTGTAAAATTTAAGAAATATTCACCGCAAAGGACGCAGAGAGCACAGAGTGTTTTTGCTCTGTGAATCGCATACTTTTACGTTGCGGTGTTAAATCTGGGGACAGTATACCTATTTTATAAATAGTCTGAAGTTTCTCAAGGGTATAAGATAAAATAGGTATACTGTCCCCAGATTTCTCAAGGGAAACATTATAATATAATAAGCCGTTTATGAACTGTCAAGATTTTTTATTATAATAGAATGAAAGCATATACGATAGTCTATTTTTCGGTATTATTTTATCACTCTATTTCACGCCTGAATGATGTTTCTTTATTCAAAAAACCTTTCCCAGGCAGCACACCTCCGAATATACTACCGGATAGTTTAGCCATTCGACCGGCAAGATCATAGCGCGTAGGTGTTGACATCGTCCAACGCCAGCTTGCTGCGGCAATCCGTTCAAATGCAGGCTTTTTCGCGCGAGCTCTCAATTCAAGTAATAAACCTGGCAGGTCAATTTCCACCGGGCATTCATCTTTACAAGCACCGCATAATGTGGACAAAGCAGGTAGTTCAGGCTGCATCATCGGTTCTTTGCCGAGAAGGTTAGACAACACTGCGCCCATCGGTCCCGGATATACTGAGTCATAAGCATGCCCTCCAACAGACCGGTATACCGGACAGATATTAAGACAGGCGCCGCAGCGAATGCATAAAAGCATCTCTCGCATTAATGGATCGACTAATGTCCTGCGCCGTCCATTGTCCACGAACACCAAATGAAATTCATCAGGAGCATCTTCTTTATTATTAGCAGGTCGAAGTAAATTAACATAAGATGTCGCCCGTTGACCGGTTGCGCTGCGAGCCAGTAATCGTAATATAGGCGGTATATCCCTCAGGCTTGGAATGACTTTCTCAATGCCCGTAATGGCGATAAAAACCTTTGGCATCGACGCTCCCAGACGACCATTGCCCTCGTTCTCAACCACCATAATGTGTCCTGATTCAGCAATCACAAAATTAGCGCCCGATATACCAAATTCAGCATTAAGGTACCTCTCCCGCAGGACATTCCGAGCGATTTCAGTTAATTCAACAGGATCGTCAGTATAGGGAATGTGTAACTTTTCAGCGAATAGTCTGCCGATGCTTTCCTTTGAACGATGCAACGCAGGGGCTGTGATATGCGAAGGAGGCTCACCGGCGAGTTGGACAATATATTCACCCAGATCGGACTCAATAGCATCAATTCCAGCTTGGACAAGCTCTTTTCCTAAACCTATCTCTTCGCTGACCATACTCTTTGCCTTAACGCCCTGATGAGCATTCGCTCTCTTAAGGATTCTTACAATAATCCTACACGCCTCTTCAGCAGTATCAGCGTAATGCAGGTTACCACCAGCGGATTTGAATGACGTTTCAAATTGTTTATGCAGAATATCAAGCTCGTCAAGAGATCTTTGTCTACCGGTGCGAGCCGTTTGTCGAGCAGCAGGCAAATCATCAATCTCATCAACGGTATTATCACGCTTTGCAGATGAACGCAGGCAGCTATTCAGAACGGCGCTGCACAGTTGCTCATCCTTAAGGGAACGTTTTATATTTTGCTTGATTTTGCTCATATTTAATATTAGTAGGTCGGACACTCTTGTCTAACTCAACTTGCCAAAATACGAGCAATATGAATCGTCCGTTGCGACACTTTGATCCGTTTAAACGCTTCGTTAAGGTTGATCAGGCACGAATCATCAGCGCCTGTAATGTATTTAGCGCCTCCGGATGCAAGCGCCGTGGCGCGCCTGTCAGCGATTGCACGGGATAGTTCCGGGTATCTGGCGCTGAATACACCCCCAAATCCACAGCATTCATCCCCCCAATTACCCTCAACAAGCTCCAGATCTTCTACTTCCTTCAGGAGTTGAAGCGGTTGATCTTTCACTCTAAGGTCTCTTAGAAGATGACAGGAAGCATGATATGTAACACTATTTGGAAAACGAGCGCCTACATCTGTGATGCTCAACTTATCAACCAGAAAAGAACATAATTCCCACACCCGGTCTTTCAAACTTTCCCAATCATCTGCAATATCAGGAGCTAAGTCAAGCTCTCGATAATGATGCTTAACCATAGAGACACAAGAACCACTGGGTGCAACTACAACCTCGGCATCACGAAATATACAAATAAACCTCTCTGCAAGTTGACGTGCTTCATCTCGAAATCCAGCATTGAAAAGCGCTTGACCACAACAAGTCTGTCGGTAATCATAATATACTGTATGTCCAAGTCGTTCAAGCAGCCTAACCGTTGCTCTGCCGGTTTCAGGAGCGGATTGATCTGTCAGACAAGGGATAAACAGGGAAATTTTCATTGGGAAGCTTATTAATAATCGCTTTAGAAACAGTTACATGGCGTTTCATTTTAAACTTCAGTAGAAGCAACACTCTTGTCGCTTGATCGATATCTCGGAAAGTATTAGCCATCAAGCAACACGAGTGTCGCTACTACTGAAATTTTGCAAACTGGGGACAGCATATACCTACTCAACCACCCATCGGTCATCCAAAGGATTTGAGATGATCTCTATTGATCTGACTGCATCCGTCAGAACCTGGCGCAGGTTTATACCCGGCAGGAATAGACAAGGACGCTCACCTCTAATTAATCTTAAGTGGTTCTCGATGTTTCCCCATACCTGTCCGGTAGTTGCCAATGCGTAATCTCTCGATGGGTTAACTGGTTTTCCATTGATCAAATATTTCACCACTTCATTGTTTCGTACCAAAATTTCCAGACCACTCCATGTTATAAATTCACCGTTTTTAATAAGCAGATAGTCGAGAACCCGGTTTAATTCCCTTCCGGAGATTTGAGTTATTACTATCGGGGTTTCATAAGGACAAATTTTCCACATATCCAGTTCAGTAATCGGACCCTTCTTCAATCCACCCATCAAACAGCCATTATTGATCACTGCAAGATCAATTTTGGAATATATCATATGCATTATATCTGCCGCCCATTGCGCCAGGTTGGAGGGCTTATCGAATGCAATTTTCCAGTCTGTCTGCAACGTTCCGATTTTCTTATTCATCTTTTTGGTGTGTTTTTTCTCAAGCTTTGCTACAAGTTTTTCAACTTCTTCGTCTATAGTAATTTGCCCCTGTTCAACGCTTAGCAGGCTGCCCTTATAATTAATGATACCACCATGTGTGGTATCCACGTTAACAACCAGTCTCCCAAGCCACCTTCCATAATGACCCGAACGAGCAATTATTACACCATTGACTTCACGTGGAGGATCAAACGGGTTATCACCACGGCTGCCGATTATGACATCAAGCCCCGGAACCTGAACTGCCAGTAAGCTGTCCATCTCCCAGCCCAGGTATGAAAGGACTACCAGAACGTCGCAGGATTTACGTTTTCTCTTTACAAACTCGGTGATTATCGGCAAGTAATCGATATACCCAATTCCAAGAACACCATCGAAATCAACGAATTTCTTGAATTCCGGGTTAATTACACCTATTACGCCTACAATTACACCGGGTAGATAGAACAATGTATCCGGTGTAAACATCGGTTTGAAACTTCCACCATCAATTACATTCGATAGAAGTACCGGAAAATCCGCTTTATTCATAGCTGTTTCTAACGATTCCCAACTGTAAGCAAACTCATATTCACCCGGAACAAAGGCGTCAATACCGATTTTATTAAGAATGCTTACTTGAGATTGCCCTTGAGTCAGCAATGAAACAGGCGATCCCGCAAATTCACCTCCTGCAACCATAACCAGAGTATGCGGATCATTAGCCTTAATAGCATTTACCATTCCTGCAAGCGCACCAGCACCGCCAATCTGCACGGTTTCTCCATTAACGATCTCAACATAAGGCAAATCATGCGCAAGTCTATCTCCCCAATAAAGAAGGGTAAGCTGACGCGCTGATAGTTGACCATATACCGCCAAAACCAAGAACGCAATAGAAATTATCCGAACTGTTGATTTTATCATAATCTATAGTGAAAATAGTATATGTGTTTAATATTCAATTTAAAAAAATCCTGTTCATCCTGTATATCCTTGTCTGATTTCTTCCGGTTCATCCAGGTTAGGAATTGTGAACTAAATTCGGGTTCGTCAATGCAAAAGAGAGCGCCTCAATCTCAATTGCCATATTCTCATTTCTAATAAAAATATTCTTGGGAACTTGTATGTTTATTGGTGCGAAATTCAGGATACCCTTCACACCACCAACAATCAGTCTGTCAACTATCAACTGGGCTGCCGATACAGGAACCGCTATTACTGCTATATCAATGTTCTCATCGCGAACATCTCGCTCCAGGTTGACCTCACTGCGAATTGCTACACCGTGTATGGTTTTTCCAATCTTTGCTGGATCATTATCGAAGGCTATCATTATCTGGAAACCTTGTGTCCTGAATTGATCGTAATCCAATAATGCACGACCAATATTACCCACACCGCAAATCGCAACCTTCCAGGTTCGATTTAATCCCATAATGCGATTTACATTCTTTTTTAGGTCTGAGACGTTATAACCTAATCCTCTACGACCAAATGCTCCAAAACAGGATAGGTCTTTACGCACCTGCGCAGCAGTTACACCATTATGCTGTCCAAGCATTAGCGAAGAAACAGTTTTAATACCATTTTCTTCCATGTAGGATAGCGTACGTAAATATTTTGAAAGCCGGTGAATTGTGAAATCTGATATGTATTCCATTTGTCTTGTTGTTTTTCCGTTGCTGATTCAATTATGATTTTTAATTAAGTGTCGAACAACCCTTTTATATGTGAATATGTTTGACAGCTAAGTGCTTGTTATTCATGTTCTATGGTGTCATACGAGGGCATCTGGTAGCGGGTTTTGAAAGCTTTACATATAAATCACTAATCAATTATGCGTCTATTAGAATTGTTTTTCGCTTCATCTTCACCACTTTTACTCAACTTTTGAACAAGGAATTTAGTTCCAAATGATAATGATATCCCTCCTGCAGACCAATGGATGAACTGCCCGAATCCAAGTTCTGCCAAAACCGGCGCTACAAATCCGTAGGCATTGAGTACGCATGCTAGAACAATAATTACCCAATTACTTAGAGTGAGTTTTCTTTTATTGTCTGTATTTTGTTTCAGAGAGGGTGCTTTACCCCAAAGGAATCCTCCTGCAATAAATGCAAACTTGGCGGTCTGCAGTAATGGTATTTTATACCAAGTTAACCATAGCAGACCTATGATTATAAGCATTGCGCCAAAGAACTGATAAAACAGCTTATATGGGTCAACGTCCTTTTTATTATCCTGTTCCCAAGGGTAATAACCTCTCATTGGTAAACCATTAAATACAGTAGCGTAAGGCGTCTCTGCCTGCGGTGTTTAACAAAACCAAGGAGGCTTATGCTACTAGTTCGTGCCAAACAGATCTTCCTGTGGAATATCGAGTTCCTCGTTATTATCGTTTTCTGCGTCCTCATCCCTTACAACCTTGGCAATATCTGAAATATAATCATCTTCATGAAGCCGGATTAACCTCACTCCCTGTGTAACTCGACCGATAGTGCGGATTGCCGATACCTGCTGCCGGATTACCTTGCCGGAAGAGGTCATTATCAGCAGATCATCCGAATCAACTACTTCCATAATTGCCACCATCGCGCCTGTGCGTTCAGTGGTTCTCATAGCAATAACACCTTGAGCGCCACGCTTTGTCAAGCGATATTCATTCATTGATGATCGTTTACCAAAGCCGCTTTCTGTTGCCACCAACAGTGTTCCTTCACGCCGCATTACGACCATACCGACTAATCTCTGTCCCTTTTCCATCTTGATTCCTATAACACCGGCAGCGCTTCTTCCCATAGCGCGTACGTCGCGCTCGTTGAATCTCACCGCCTTACCGCCTGAGGATCCAATTACTATATCACAACTGCCGTTAGTAAGATCAGCGCCACAGAGTGAATCATCTTCCGGGATATTAATGGCTATAATGCCTCGACGACTCGGATGACTGAAAGCAGACAACGGCGTCTTTTTGATTGTTCCCTTGCGCGTCGCAAAGAAAACAAAATTCTCATCGTCGAACTTGGAAACGTTAACCATAGCGGCAATTTTTTCACCGGGCTCTATGTTAATCAGGTTTATTACAGGTTTCCCTCGCGCTGTGCGACCGAGTGATGGAATCTCATGCACCTTCAGCCAATAGCAGCGTCCTCGGTCGGAGAAGAAGAGCAGATAATTATGCGTGGAAGCAACAAACAGGTGACGAATAATATCTTCCGGCTTGGGTAGATGACCCGACTTGCCTGTGCCGCCGCGCCTCTGACGACGATAGCCTGATACGGGAAAACGCTTGATATAACTGGCGCGGGTTACAGAAATAACCATATCCTCTTCAGCTATCATATCCTCGATGGTGAATTCACCGGTCTCATCAATCAACTCAGTACGCCGTTCATCGCCATACAGTTCCCTTACTTGTTCCAATTCTTCTTTTATAATTGCCATTCGTAAAGATCTGCTTGCGAGTATCTGCTCCAGTTCAAAGATCAGTTCTTTTAACACTTTCAATTCATCAATTATTTTCTGACGCTCCAGCCCCGTAAGCCGTGCCAATCGCATATCAAGTATCTCTTTTGCCTGGATATCGGAAAGCTGGAATCTATCCATCAATGCTTCACGTGCAGTTGAAGTGTCTGGTGATGAACGAATGATTTTAATAACTTCATCAAGATTGTCAACGGCGATCTTCAACCCTTCATATATATGTTCGCGTTCTTTAGCGCGTGCAAGATCATAGCTTGTACGTCTTGTGACGACATCGTGGCGATGCTCAAGGTAATAGGTCAGCGCTTGTTTTAGATTGAGTAATCGAGGCTCACCGTTTGATAATGCCAGCATATTGACACCGAACGTCGTCTGAAGTTGTGAGTGGGCATAGAGGTTATTCAGCACCACTTCCGGTATAGCATCACGTTTAAGCTCGAAAACCAGCCTCATCCCATCGCGGTCGGATTCGTCACGAATGTCAGCAATACCAGTGATCTTCTTTTCGTTAACCATCCCCGCTATGCGCATGATTAAGCGCGACTTATCAACCTGGTATGGTATTTCGAGTACAACAATCCGTTCCCGTCCGCCTTTGGGAGTTTCAACAACCGCTCTGGCGCGTATAACAACCCGCCCTCGACCGGTTCGGAAAGCATCCCGAACGCCGCTGAGCCCATAAATGATACCGGCGGTAGGAAAATCAGGAGCCAATACAAACGTCATCAAATCATCTGGCGTAAGCTCCGGATTTATTCCTTTTTCGATCTCTTTCGGATACGCCTCTTTCAACAATATTCGATTAATAGTGGTGAAATCATCATCAACATTTATGGTCTCAATCTTTTGTTTGATAGCATTTGAAAGTTCAATATGATCGAAGAGTTCTGCATCGTAGAGTAATTTACCTTTGATCAGTTCGTTCAAATCTTTAACAATAGCCTTGCATAACGGATAAGTTATCCGCATATTATCTTCAAACGATTTGATTCTTTGTTTGGTTTCTGAAGAAAGGTTGTTATAAAGAAAAGCTGACAGCGGATTGTCTCTGTCTAATAAACGCATAATGAAGTTGACGGGATCGGATAGACTGCGAGGATTAAGCAACGGATATTGCGGATCGTCAATCAGTTCAATCAGAGCGTTAACGACTTCTGTTAAGTTATGAGGGGGAATATTAGTAGCCATCCCGACAGCAATACCGCTGGATCCGTTAACCAGCAGGTTTGGTATCCTCGATGGCAGTACCGTTGGCTCTCGCAATGACTCATCATAGTTAGGAATATAATTAACCGTCTCTTTTTCGATGTCGGCTAATAACTCTTCGGCAATCTTCTGCATGCGAGCTTCGGTGTACCTCATTGCTGCTGCGCTGTCGCCATCAATGGATCCGAAGTTGCCTTGACCGTTTATCAGGGGATAACGCAACGAGAACGGCTGCACCATTCGTACCAGGGCATCATAGATGGCGCTGTCGCCGTGTGGGTGATATTTACCCATTACATCACCAACGATGCGAGCTGATTTCTTAAACGGTTTCCCAGCGCCGAGACCAAGTTCATTCATACCGAACAAAATACGACGGTGAACCGGCTTCAGACCGTCGCGTACATCGGGCAAAGCCCGCTGAACAATGACCGACATCGAGTAATCGAGATAGCTGTCCCGCATCTCATCTTCTATTGATCGAGGCTTAACGTTTTCGCCCTGGAGTGTGTTCATTACTGCTTAGTTTAACCTTTGTTTATTATCTGTTATTATTTATCTTAGATGACTTGCTTTTTGATTAAAACTATGTTACAAATATAACAAGGATGACTAAAGAATGCAACTAAAGCTCTATTTATCCTTTGAAAAATATAAGTTCAGAGTTCATCCCGAAACTTCGGGATGAACTCTGAACTTGGTGGGTGGCACGGGCTACTTGTTGCCCGTGTTTCATTACTGACTATTTACACCATAAGGTAAAGAGACACGGGCAACAAGTAGCCCGTGCCACCCAGTTATTGTATATCCGCAAGCAGGGACGCCTACGCTACTGACAAAATAATTACTATTCTGCGCTCTCTGCGCACTCTGCGGTAAAATTTTAACAGGAATATCTATGAAAACCAGAAAACTTGGTTACAGCGATTTGTATCTAACCGAAGTCGGATTCGGCGCCTGGGCGATTGGCGGGGATAACTGGGCTTTCGGTTGGGGACCACAGGATGACAACGAATCCATTGCTGCAATGCACCGTGCGGTTGAATTGGGAGTCAACTGGATAGACACCGCTGCTATATACGGTGAAGGACACAGCGAAGAATTAGTTGCTCAAGCCTTCACCGGCAGGCGTAACGAAATTATAATCGCTACCAAATGCTCGCAAGTCTGGGATGACAGAAGTAACATATCCTGCATTCTGAAAAGAGACAGCATTATAAAGGAATGTGAGGACAGCTTGCGTCGACTTAACACTGACTGGATTGATCTTTACCAGATTCATTGGCCCACCGACGAAGAACACATTGAAGAGGGCTGGGAAGCGATTGCCGGATTGATCGAAGCCGGTAAGGTCAGGTATGGTGGAGTGTCGAATTTTGACGCTTCGCAAATGGAAAGAGCTCAGAAGATACACCGAATCGCCTCATCACAACCACCTTATAGTATGATAAGCCGGACTGTCGAAGGCGATAATTTCGAGTATTGCCGTCAAAATGATATTGGCGTCATCGCTTACAGTCCTATGCAGTCTGGAATTCTAACAGAGCATTTCGACGTAAATCGATTAGCAGAAAACGACTGGCGGCTAAAGTCAACCGAGTTCCAGGAACCGAAACTCAGCGTAAATCTCGAATTCGTTGATAAACTGCGACCGATTGCTCGTAAATACGGCAAGACTATTGCACAGCTTGCCATCGCCTGGACTTTGCGGTTGGAAGTAGTAACCGCTGCCATTGTCGGAGCACGCCGACCTTCACAAATAGAGGAAACAGTTGGTGGAGCAGACTGGAAAATTGAAGATGATGATTTGAAGGAAATTGATGCGTTGCTTAAGGAGCGTGAGAGGAAGGTTTGATTAGGATCGGTTGAGGAAATCTAACCCGCTGTCAGGTCACCATACCTGACAGCGGGAGGCAGCCTGAAGGCTGGACTCTAAGCTTCTGCTTTTCAAGGGAACTACAGAAGCAGAATGCGTTCATTAACGATACTTATAACTTCCTGAGTTACACTCTCAATATCCTTCGAAGCATCCACTATCCTGAATCGTTCCGGTTCGTCTTGTGCCAGTTCCAGGAAACCATCGCGCACACGCTTGAAAAAATCAATCCCGCGTTTCTCAATCCTATCATCGAAATCACCTGGGCGCGACATGGCAATTTCGGGATCTATATCAAATAGTATGGTCAAATCGGGTATGATCCCATCCGTGGCAATCCCATTTGTACGACGGATGAATTCGACGTCCACTCCATTCCCGTACCCCTGATAGGCTAGTGAAGAATCACCAAAACGATCGAGGATAACGGTACAACCTTCTTTCAATAATGGTCTGATAACGGTTCGGGATAGTTCAGCGCGGGAAGCGACGAATAAAAGATATTCGGTATATGGATTCATTTCCAGATTGTCCACAGCAGATGAAAGAAGTATGCTTCTAATTAAATCACCGGAACGTGTGCCTCCAGGTTCGCGCAATAGTTTGCATTCCACATTCCTACTTGTCAAATAAGCGTATATCTTTCCTGCCTGAGTGCTTTTTCCGGATCCGTCAATTCCTTCAAATGTTATCAACTTACCCTTTGACATTTCGCCCTCTCGCAGAACGATAACCCTTATAAAGAAGAATGATCGCAATAATTGTTATTGTAATGGAGATCAACATACTGATCGTCATCCGGTAATCGCCTATATGAAACAGAATCATACTGGTACGATAATATCGCACGGTTTCATTTAAGTACCGTGCTGGACCATAGAGGAGAAAAAACAGATAAAATAATTCACCTTCAAAACGCTTGTGAGGCGAGCGAAGTAATAGAATTGTACCGATTACAGCACAATAGATTATCGTATAAATCTGCGTAGGATGGATTGACTGGTGAGGAAAAACCGAACCGGCATAGCAGTTCTCTGGAAATGTAATTCCCCAGGGCAAATCGGTAGGAAGCCCAAAGCAGCAGCCATTGAGTGTGCATCCTATCCTGCCTATAACCATCCCAAAGGCAAGAGATGGCACCATCACATCCATCATCTTCAGGAAGGGAATATTCTGCTTCTTAAGATACCACCAGGCAGCCGGAACAGCGAAAATCACTCCTCCGAGCACTACCAAACCGGCAATACCAATAGTGCCGTCACTCTGTATCGGACTGATGATATCAAGCAATCGACCTTTGAACTCATCGAGGTGAAAAAGAACATACATCAGACGCGCACCGACCATCGAACCAATCAGAATCCACATCGTCAAGTCCATAACCTTAGCAGGAGGAATACCAACTTTCCTGGCGCGAACAGTTCCCAGCCAGACTCCGAAAGCAAAGCCGAGAAAGACCATCAGACCGTAGCTATGGAGCTTAAACGGACCTATTTGAAATAATATTGGATGCATATTTATGAAATATTAAGGAGTTGCAAGTTACAAGTAGCAAGTTGCGTTCTCGTCAGGTTTTAATCCCCAAGCTTCGGGAGTAACCTGACGCTTTAACGCTTAGAAAGCAGGGACAGCATTTCATCCTTCATCCTTCGCTCTTCATCCTTTTTTTGAAAGCCTTAAGCCCTTCAATAACTATTACTATCTCACCCTTTGGAGGATTGGATAAATAGTGTTGATGCAATTCGCTTAGAGTTCCCCGTTTGACGTCTTCATACAGCTTGGTCAATTCACGCGCTATGGCTGCTCGTCTATCATTACCGAGGTTATCTGATAAGTTAGACAATGTGGTTGTTAAACGATGAGGTCCTTCAAAAAGTATAATCGTTCGAGGTTCCGCTGCCAATTCGTTTAACCTTGTGCGACGCCCCTTCTTTACCGGCAGAAAGCCTTCAAAGCAAAACCTGTCAACAGCTAATCCGGACAATATTAACGCAGGAATTACTGCTGTGGATCCGGGCAATACTTCAAGCGGGAAACCGGCTTCAATGACTGAATGTACAGCGCGAAATCCCGGATCCGAAATGCCCGGTGTCCCAGCATCTGATACAATAGCCACCGTTTTCCCATCCTTAACCCAACCAGCTATTTTAGGAGCCATCCTTGCAGCGTTATGATCGCGATAACTGAATGGTTTACATCTTATATCGTAGCGCTCAAAGAGTATCCGAGCCCGTCGCGTATCCTCAGCACAGACAATATCGGCGTGCTTCAATACCTCAATCGCTCTTACGGTAATGTCACCCAAGTTTCCGATGGGTGTTGGGATCAGGTATAATTTGCCTGTGGGCGTAGTATGGGGATTTTGGAGCATTGTTATTTGGCTTTGGGCTTTAGGCTTGGGGCTTGGGGCTAAAGACAAAAGACTAAAGACTAATGACTCACATCCTTAATAGCCATTTCCAATATCTCAATCCCCTTATGGATATCTTCCTCTGTTATGGTCAACGTCGGACGGAAACGAATAGAATGGTCACCGCATGCAAGAATAAGCATCCCTTCCTCGTAAGCCTTCCCACGCAGCTTATCGCGGATTTCGGTATTGGGGAGATCAAAAGCACACATCAGACCTCGTCCGCGCACATTGGAGAGCAGTTTAGGATAACTATTCTGCAGGTTGTGCAGCTCATCCAGAAGCGATTCACCCATCCGCTTAGCGTTGAGTATCAGCTTATCTTCCTCAATGATCTCAAGGTAACGCTTACAACGCACCATATCAATCAAGTTACCTCCCCAGGTGGAATTTATCCGGCTGGAAGTATTGAAGACATTGTTTTCAACGGAATCGATTTTATCAGTGCAGATAAAACCACAAATCTGGGACTTCTTGCCAAAGCAGAGCATATCCGGCTTTAGCCCTAAATGCTCATAAGCCCACATCTTACCGGTGATTCCCATTCCAGTCTGGATTTCGTCAACGATGAACATAATGTCGTTTTCGTTACAGAGAGTTTGCAGATTGCGCAGGAATTCACCACGAAAATGATTGTCGCCACCCTCACCCTGGATCGGTTCGATAATACAGGCTGCAATGTCGTTGTCATTTGCCAATATGGCGTATCTCGCCTGTTTGAGCGCTTTAGCTTCGCGTTTCAGTAGGTCTTCATGATACTCACCGTGATCGGGGAAGACAATCTTAGGATTATCGATACGAGGCCAATCAAATTTAGGGAAGTATTCTGTCTTGACGGGATCCGTATTAGTCAGGGACATTGTGTATCCCGTGCGACCGTGGAAAGCCTGACGCAGGTGCATCACCTTATTGCCGCGTCCGTGAGTATCACCGTTAATACGGTTCAGTTTACGCTTCCAGTCAAAGGCGGTTTTAAGGGCGTTCTCCACCGCGAGTCCGCCACCGGCGATCAGAAACATATGTTTCATTTCAGGCGGTGCGGCTTTTGCATAAAAGGTCTCGACAAATTCCGCTTTCTGTATCGTAAACAAATCAGAATTTGTGATGTTGTTGACCGCTGATGGGATAAGCTGTGCAATTGTGTCTTCGGTGCGCATCTTTGGATGGTTGAAGCCCAGCGGGTTGGAAGCGAAGCACGAGTAGAAATCCAGCAGTTCACGACCGCTCTTATCATCTTTCATCCAACTGCCGTGGCTCTTGTCGATATTTAATACAAACTCGAAACCATCGCCAATAAGGTGTTCGCGAATAGTAGTTATTACTTTATCGGTTGTAACGTTCATTGTTTATCCTTAGTTAATAGTTCTTTGATATTCACTATATAGTGTCTGACCGGAAAGCCCCTTTTTTGTCATTCCCGCGAAGGCGGGAATCTAGATGATTTATTGTTTCTCCTGGATTCCCGCCTTCGCGGGAATGACAAAAAAGGGTTAATATCCAGAAAAACGGGGTTTTCGGTCAGACCTATATAGAATATATCGTTCTGTATGATTATAAGCAATACTCAGATGTAATTATTTGGAAGGTGATTGTGGATATAAGGTTATAACACTGCTCGAAATACATTCCCGAAGGGAATGAATGTGAATAGCGGTGGGTGAAACCCATCAAATCAAATTACAAACCCTATAGCAATCCCGAAGGGGTCGAACAAGACATGGTTTCATAAATCCTGTTTATTCAACCCCTTCGGGGTTGTTTTCGCGTTGCATTTACATTTTCCACCGGTTTACACCGGTGGCTATTCATATTCAACCCCTTCAGGGTTGGGTGGTGTAATTTCTATCCTACCCGTCAATTAAAATAAAACCCCCAGCCTGCATAGACAAGCCGGGGGTGTTAAAAAACTCTTGTGATATGTTGTGTCAGGTGTTAGCACCTGACACAACAATAAATGTTTACCGCAGCAGAATCGCTTTCTGCATACCGCGATATCTTTCACTCTCAAGTTTGATGATATATACTCCGGATGTGACGTCTCCGGCATCCCATACCGCTTGATAACGTCCGGCATTGTGATGTCCGGAAGTCAGCACTGTAATCTGGCGACCGTGCATATCCCAGACACTCACTTCGATTACGCCCGGGACAGGCAAACCAAATTTAACCGTTGTCTTGGCGTTGAACGGGTTAGGGAAGTTTGGTGCAAGGTAATACTCGTCAGGTATCGGTAACTCGTAATCACCGTCAACCGTAAGCGGAATGTTCAAGATGAATTTAGCATTTGATGCAACCGTCGTTAAACTGGGATCACCATTATCCTCTGCTTCAACCCACCACAGGAGTGTTAACTGTTCACCATACAAATCACCGTCATCGCGGCAGAATCCCAGACTATCCCACAAATCATTGGCATCAATCTCTATCAATGTCCTTGGAATGTTGCGAATTACCCCAGTATCGACTTCAGCTTCATGACGCCACTCGAAATAAAGGTTATAGTGTACCACGTCGCGCTCATATTCGTTCTGCAACGCTTCCTCCCAAGTAAAGGTCATCCGTTGCATCTCATATGGAACAACCATTCTGGTTTGCGGCAGTAATTGATAGAATGCTTCTGGTGCATCGTTTACCGAAACAACACTGACATAAAAGACAGCAGAAACATCATTATGATCGTCATCAGCCTGAATTTCAACCATCATGCTGTCTTCAACAGGGGTGTTGAAGTTATCCCTTGGTCGCGTGTAGAGGTTGCTACCTTCAATCTCAAGCCTTAGATTAGGTGGACTAACGATCATTCTATAGTTCAAATCATTGCCATCCGGATCAAAGAATAGGGTGTCAAGGTCAACAAGTACTATCCGATCACAATCTTCATCAACATACTGATGAGGAACTGGTGGGTTTACAACTTCAGGAATTCTGTTAACGTCATCAACTGTAATAGATGTAGCCACCAGATCAGAATCTTCATTCCCGTCCTCAACCTTGAACACAGGTGTGTAAGGATCATCACGTCCATCAGCCCATCCTGGTGTCCAAGTGAAGGTGGCGGTGCCGTCTCCGTTATCGGTGAAGTTCCAGTTGTCATCAACCGGATCAGGCAGATCATCCTGATCCTCAATCGACCAGGTTAGATCATCATCTTCAACTTCACTTTCAAATTCAATGTCCCTTGCCACTAATTCAATGACAATCACCTGACCTTCATCCTCGCGAACGACAATTTCCCAACCATCTTCTGCAGGTTCGTCCCTGTCAGTATTCCAAACCACAGGTGGATCGTTTACAGGCAGAACGTGAAGTGTGAATTCTTCGTCAGTTATTTTATCACGCCTTGGATCGAGTGTCGTATTATCACTGACTACACTCGTTGTCAGTCTAAGTATGCGGACGTTGGCGTCACGCTCTTCTTCCGGGTCCTCGATCTGGTCGTTACAGGAAATCGTACATTCAACGTCACCGTTCCAGTTGTTCTCTTCATTCCAGTTAATCCAGTCATCTTTAATCCTGACCTGCAGCGCCAGTTGATCTTCCTCGAGTTCGATATGACGCCACATAATTGAGTCCGGGACTCCTGGTGAATAAGAGTAGATCATATCCACATCATCAAGATCCTCATCACCCCAGAAAGCATTCAGATCAGCGATGATTGTCGTCCAGGGAGCATCCTCGTCATATTCAGCCTCATCGTTTGGTAATCCCTCTGCAACTTCAGGCTCCTGGTTAACGTTTGTAACTGTAATCAGTACCGTTGTGGAATCCTGGGGCGTATCCTCATCGTTCGGATCGTATGCGCGGAAACGAATCCTATATTCCTGCAGATAAGGCGGTCGACCAACTCTATCGATTATGACGGCATTATAACCCACGTTCCAGGTGAAAGTGTTGCCTTCCAAATTAACTTCGGCTCCTTCAGGAAGTGGGGGATCACATTCATCAACGAGAAACTCAAGTTCCATATCGTCAACCGGTGGATTGGCTATTTCCAGGTCGAAGGAACATTCTGCATTCTCATCAACGTCCTGATTCGGTACCGGTACAATTTGGAAAACACCCGGAACATTGATTGTAACCCTTGTCCTCGCATTCGCCGTCCAATCTAGATCTCCGTCAATAATATCGATCTCAAGCGGGTTATCTTCATCATCGGTTTGGATATACTCCTCTTGTTGTGAAGCGTCCCAGACACGGAATGTAATCCGCTGTCCATCAGCGAAGCCCTCGATCAGGAAATCAGTATCGCCATCATCAGCGAAAGCCGACGGGCCAGCCCCTGCTTCCGGATCGTTACCAATAGTGCCTGAACCGGCACAGATGTCATCCTCGCTCATACCGAGAAACACTCCGACTTCATCGCCTACACCAGCCAGTTCACCGCCCATTGTCAGTAATACTAATACGCTCTGGTTAGTCCCGGCACGATAATAGTCATAATGAGTCTCGGAATCAGAACCTGTACCTGTAACGTGAATGCCAAAATCAGGTTCATCAGGATCGTCACTATGTATGATTACCAATTTATCATGGTATGCCAGACCTTCTACAGGTGTGAAGACTACTGTTATTTCAAAGGACTCATTGTGTTCTAATTCGATGTCTTCATCACCGAATTCAACGCTGAACACATCATTGGTGGTTGAAGCACCGGTAACGGTTAATACCTGACCGCCTGAGTTGAGAATATCAAATGTAAATTCGGCAGATTCACCTTCGATGTCCGCGTCTTCCACGGGAGCTTGTACCGGACCAAAGTCGTGATGACCTACATCATCACCCATATAAAAGGCAACCTGACGTTCTATGGTGTCGGTTTCACCGCTCATTTCAGAAATCCCGGTCTCCGCACCGGGATCGAATGCCTCAGGTCCTCCGGTGAACTCGATCTCGTCAACTAAAACCTCTTCACTAACCGTCCAGTCCCAGAACATAAATGTCAATTCTTCGTCCTGACGGAATCCATCAACGAGATCTTCAGTCTCAGGATTATCCGCATAGGCGAGAAGTACGATGTCTTCGTCTACCTCGATAACTACGTGTCCAGCACAAAGTCCCCAAGGTGTAAACACTGCAATCTCATCACCGGGACCAAGATCAGCCTCGTTATCATCCGGTGGACGCAGGAAGGCTCTACCGATGTTAAATGTATGGGCAGTTGGCGTCTCATGGTGCAGAAAATGATCCTCAGAGTCGGAACCGAAGCCTCTGACAATAAACGTTA
This sequence comes from Candidatus Hatepunaea meridiana, assembly GCA_030765125.1. GTDB lineage: Bacteria > Electryoneota > AABM5-125-24 > Hatepunaeales > Hatepunaeaceae > Hatepunaea > Hatepunaea meridiana. The sequence goes on along the minus strand of JAVCDD010000231.1, from coordinate 17,080 downwards.
TATGATCATCGTCGCCTTCCTCTTCAGGATCTTCTTCTATATCTCCTTCCCTTGCCGGATCATCTGAGACAAGCGTGAAGACAGCATCATACTGTCCGACCTCTCCAGGTGTGAAGAAGAACGCCAATTCTTCTGATCCATCGGGTTCAATCATGATTTCATTTTCAAAGGCAGACTCGAATGCGTCGCTGCCTTCAAGTCTCACATCAAAGATCCTAAGACGAGCGCCTCCGATGTTTTCAATCGTGAGCGAGTATTCAAATGGTCCAACTTCCCAATCGTTTTGTGCATCATCTCCTGGCGGTGCAATATGTTGAACGCCGAAGAAATGATCGTCAATTGGTAAGTTTATTTCGGATTCTCTGACTATAATGACTCCGAACCCATCAACGTTCACGAAGAGAGTAGGGTCAACCGGATCATTTGATTCGATTGTAATACGACCAATGTAAAGACGCTCATCTTCTTCCTGATCTGCGTCTGGAGTAAATACAACTTCTACCGTAAGTGTTTGATGTTGTCGCAGGACAACCTCTTCTCCCATACCCTCATAGCTTACTTCAAAGTTATTCAGGTCGGATTCAATTGAAGCAATCACAAGACTACCTTCACCGTCGTTGCGAACAATGAATTCCCATTCTTTACTATCGGGATCGCTCTCATTATCTTCACCGTTGAAATCAACCTGACGGAAGTGATACACGAAACCGGAAACCCATATCAGCGGGTCCGGTTCGGGTTCGACAGCGATGAGGTTAACGCGGGTCCAACTCTGACTGGAAAAGGCTTCGGGTCCGGCCTCAAACTCCACCTCCTGAACTTCGTATTCCATCTCGGCATCCACATCCCATAATATGAATATGAATTCCTCATCCTCAAGGAAACCGTTAATGATATGGTCATCCGGGATGTCGTCACCCCAGGCGGAAAAGCCGGTACGACCATCCTCAGGAACAACACCGCCGCCTGCGCAGAGTCCGGATTGCGTGAAGACGGCGATCTCGTCACCCTCGACAAGATCCTCGTCTCCATAAGTAGCGCTCTCAATAAGCAGTGAATGGCTAACGTCTACAGAGGTGCGGAAGTAAGAGAAGTGTGTCTCGATTTCCTCAACGCCCTGACCTCCAAGATAGACCACCGTGTAACCAGGGTCCTCATCTGCAAAAACCGGGTCATTGGATGTAACATGCAGTTCACCATCGAAGAAAGCTTCATCGTCGGGTGCGAAGGTTACGTCTACGTTGAGGAAATCTCCGGGACGCAGCCGTGCAGCTTCGTTCGCGATGAAATCGGTATCGTAAACTTCGTTAGTGCTCTCAATTGACTCGATCACGAGATCAGCGCTGCCTTCGTTACGGATGACCATCCGCCAGTGAGCGGTTTGCTCTATTTCAACAACGCTGAAGAAGTTATGAGAATAAGCAGGTTCTTCCTCTTCCGCTTCAACCCAAGGCTCGATAAAGATCATCGGAGCTTCATCATCTGAGCCTGCTCCACTCAGTTCAACAAACGGATCCGCTTCATCAAACCTGGGATCGTTGGAAGCAACCGTCATCTCGGTATAGTAGTCACCAGCCTCTCCGGGACTGAAGGTTACGACCACCAACTCGCGGTCATTCGGCGTTATGGTAAGTTCGTTCTCGAAGTTTGTAGTGAATGCTTCATCATTTGTGTTAATCCCGCTGATGACAAGGTCTTCCTCACCATCATTGTAGATGAAGAAATTGTTCCATTCACGTGAACTATTCACCAAAACCGTGCGAAAATCGTACTCATCGGCGCTGAAGCGCAACCTGGGAGCGGGTTCAAGGTAGCTTCCTGTCAGGTTAATAACGAGCTCACGGTAATTAACCGCATTAGAGCTGATGGTTAATGACCCATCATATTCGCCTTGTTCTTCGGGATCGAATGTGACGAGGACTTCAGCAGTGGCATCCGGTTCAATTAGTCCGAACTCATCTCCATTAAAATCGGTAACGAAGAGATCGCCTACAACGGCGATTTCTGATACAACGAGGTTGCCCTCACCGAAATTGGTAATTTCAAGCGTCCACTCGATTGGTTCACCATCGGGTGTATTACCGAAATCATAAGAGAAGATATTATCTTCTTGATGCTCGGCATTTACCTCGATCATTGGATCGTGTATAGATTCAGCCTCAACTGAACAGATCAGCAGACCAGGCGTATGAAGTATAGTTCGCCCAACCTGGATATCAACGAATTCACCAGGAGCTTCATTGTCCTGATCTTCGTCCCAGACGCGGATAAACATATCTTCATCTTGATAGAACCCGTTTTTGACGTCATCGTCGGGATCGTCATCAGGCCAGGCTGAGATGCCTAGTTGTGTGTCTTCATCGTCTGCATCGTAGACGTTCAGTACGACAGAAGCGCCGACGCACAATCCATCCTCGCAGAATACGCCGATCTCGTCACCTTCAACAAGGTCTTCACCGTCAAGTGTCCTGCTTTGGATAACTAATGCATGAAAGTTATTAGTCACATCGACGGGTTCGAAATGTTGAAGTTCTTGAGCTATTACGCTGGACGTTGTTAAACTTAACGTAATCAGCACAATTAGGAAAGCGTACAGCCTACAGTGTTTCATAATTCCTCCGTAAGCTTAGGGCGGTAAAGGAGTGATTTGCACCCGGCGAAATTCTCGGATGAAAGCACGAATGTTGTCAATCACCAACAACCATCTTTTAAATGGTTAAAAGCGCTAATTTCACCTTAACTGCCGTAGCATTATTTGAATTTTATATATTTTCGCTAAAGTTAATCTTATTTAGCCTTATTGTCAAGTAATATTTTTACCGATTCTCATACTTTTTGTAAACCCAAGCATTGCGAGTAGTATTCGCAATATCAGTAATAAAAGGCTTATGTTCTTATCTAATATGATTTTACTTGAAACATCCGTTGCAATATAACCAAATATTAGGATATTACCTTGTTCAACCGTATTTAAGAAGATTTATTTTTTCTCTAAAGAGTCCATCAATAGAGCGAACACTCCTGTCTGCCTCTTTCAGTAGCGTAAGCGTCCCTGCTTGCGAATCGATGCAATCGTTTGCAGGCAGGATGACGCAACCGGAGACGCTTATGCTACTGAAAGGATGGCGACAGACAAGAATGTCTGTCCTACCCGGTTACTACCTCATTAAAACAACCTTATTCAATTGCCTGAAAGAACCGGCATGAATCTGGTAAAAATAAATACCACTTGCCAGATCATCTGCACGAATAATGACAGAATGACGTCCAGCCGGTTTTTCCGAATTAACGAATGTCTCAACAAAGCGACCTGAAGCATCGAATAGGTCAAGTTTTACCCTTACTGCTTCCGGCAGGTCGTATTTAATATGAGCTGCTGCATTGAACGGATTGGGATAAGCTGCATACAACGCATACTCATCCGGAATAATATCCGCATTAACGACCTTGCCTATTGCGATTCCGTTTGTTAGATAAGATGGTGTTCCTTCTATCCACTCTATTTCAAGGGTTCTTTCCTGATGTCCGTCCCAGCCTGTTAACCGGAATGCCTCTCCATTAATCAAACCGGTGGTATTAGTGTTCTCATCTTTACTCCAGACAGCGATTCCGCATCTTTGCAGATTATCAACCAAACCGGCTCCTGAAATAATACCTTCTGAATTAACAGCCGCGATCTCTGATATATTTTTTGGAACATCGCTCAATAGTATACTCATATTTTCCAATCCAGGAGCAGGCTGAGTAAAATATACAGGTGGTTTACTTGTGGTTCTGTCAGGTTTTAACACCTGACGCAACGATGCAATCCGTTCTTCGCCAAGGCTATAAACAAGTTCAATCTCTGATTGCATATTTAACAGATAACCTTGACCTTCTTTCATATCGCCTATATTGCAGTAATTCCATTCAGGAATATAGAATAACCCATCTCCGTTCTTAGCGATAATCAGCTCATCCGCGATATCGGCGAGTGCAACGGTTGCTTCAATCTCCCTTCGGGGATAATAAGAAACCATCTGCCAACCTTCACTGAGGTCAATCGGTCGTCGTGTTCCTATTGATGTGCCTGAGACTTCCAAACGGTCACGAACTGCCATCTTAATATGATAGCCATCTGAATAGCTCCAGTTAGGGATGTTGTTAAAATTAACATCCGGACGATAGAAACGCCCCTCATCATCTTTAAGCATAAGCAAGGATCCATTATCTACCATAACCTGAAACAACTCCTCTATATCGTCCGTTTCAGGTTCGATGTTAAGCGATATCATACTCCAACCGATGGGTATATGTAAGTTCCGGCGCGTGAAACCACCCTCATTCGTAACACTCAACAAAATTGGTAATTCCACAGCGTCACCGCGACCATTGTGCTCAAATATGGCATTAGACTCGAAATCGACGTCTATGGGGAGTCCATCTGTACTGAATACCGCATTGATATCCAAACTGCCTTCAGCATCAACCGAACCTTCGGCGGGATCAAACGAAATCCAATCGTGACGAGGATCAACCTGCCAAGTAACAACAGCATCGGGATCCCCAGCCGCCATTCCCGCGATAACCCAGTTGTACGGATCCCAATAGGGAGATATGTCTATCCCACCGGCACCCTGATCGTTAGGAACAGGCAAATCTAATACTGTAACATATTGTTCATCATCAATATTGAACTTCAACAGGCGAGTATTACTGTCGTCGCAAATTGTCATAAAGTACAGTTGACTGCCATCAACATCATAAGGATAGAATGCGAGACCGACGACGCGATTATCTTCGGGACCGTTAAAGCGCATTATCACTTCTCCGTTGACGTTAACGGCAATAACATCGCTGCGCCGGTCGCTTACCCAGAACAGATCACGAACGGAATCCCATGCGATCGCCCGATGCGTGTTTAACGGTCCTTCAATTGTGGTAATCAGCTCACCTTCAATGGTGAAACCGTAAATATTAGCGCCGTCAACGCCCCACAGCAGTTCCCCGTCATAAGTGAGGTCGCGGATGCCGTAACGGGTCTCTGCAAATTGTTCGAATGTCCTGACTAACTCTCCGTCGCGATCGATTACATAAATGTTGTTGTTATCATTATTGCCATTATCGCCTCCCGCGACGAAGAAATGATTATCCGCAAACGCCACCGCTGTCAGTCGAGAATCTTCAGTTACTTCTTCGGCGTTGAATTCTGCGCGAATCGTCCATGGATCAAACTCGTTTTCTTCAGGAAAGATTATGTCTGTCCAAAAATCCACTATGCCGTTGCCCTCATTACGAGCGCTGAATTCTACTATAAATTCCTCATCTACCGCTACAGATATTTCAATCCTTTCCTCTGAAAGTGCATAAGTCCCGAAACGCATAGCGATGTTATACTCAACCTCTTCATCTACGCCAAGTTCAACCTCATCATTAAAGACTAAAAAGTCTTCAGCCTGACAGGCAATTTCATAATCCCAGGCGGGGATATGTTCAAACAGATAGTTTCCATCTTCATTGCTCTCTGTCTGGAAACCACCTGGTGTCAAGTCTATTACCGCATTTCCTATGGCGTCATCGTTAGAAAGATCATAGACATTTCCTGATATATCTCCATAACCTTCAGCGGCAAGTCCGGTGAAAGCAATCTCAACGGGTTCTTCTGGTTCAGGAGCGTTATGATTGATAAAGATAATTCCTTCAAATATTCCCTGTTCTTCAGGAGCGAAGATTACTGTTACAACCTCCTCCTCCCCTGGAGCAATCCGTAATACTTGTGGATCGAAAGTGATTAAATCTTCAAGGTCACCATCGGCGGTGATAAAAACGTGAAGCCCGCTTCCGTCTTCGTTGGGATTGGAAATAGCAAATTCAACTTCACCCGGATCGCCGTCAGGAACACCAACGGTTTCAATTTCCTCCGGTTCAACGGAGATTTCCGGTGGAAAACCGACGTGAAAGTCACGTCCAATAATCAGCGGTTCGGTGGGAATATCATCAATAGAAACCTTGTGATACATAACAGGATTTAACGTAATAGCGCCTTCATTCTGAGGAATGCCACCCGGATCCAAGTCGTAAATATAGGAAATATGAAGGTTGTCGTCTACTATTTCTGCCAGCGAGCACCAGCATTCACTTTCACCGTCACCGGCGCCAGAGTTGTTAGCGTGAGTATTGGTAAGATTGATTCCCTCAGCCCAGGTCAAACCGTTGTCAGTCGAAACAGTGGCATAGATTTCACCATTAATAAAGCCGTTCTGTGCGCGGTCTCCGTCCTGTGGAAATTTTACATACGTAAGATATAGTGCGCCATCCTCGGCAACTCCAATTGATGGGTAACTGATATTAGACCTCCATGCACCCGGATTACCATCGGCGGTATACCAGGCATCGGCAACCAGACTGATCGCTTCTGATTCCATATCCCAATGCCATACGAGACACTTTATAGCATCCCCTCGTATATAACCCTGTTCATTGTCACCCGGATTTATCCGTTCGATCATTGAGCCGGTGGTGAACACGACGTGCAGGTTGTCATCGTTGTCATAGCATGCGTCTACATAGAGATATGGTCGCAGTGTATCACCCTGGTAAAAAGGACTGTCCTCGTCAGCGTCGGGATCCGGTCGCGCAACCTGGGTTACGTTTATCGGTTCGTCCCAATCCCATTCTTCACCGTCTTCCGTTTCAAAGACCTTGATATCCGAGCACATTCCGGCATAGTGGGTCTGATCATCCCAGAATTGGTTTTCCTCGTCAGGATCGAAAGCCAAACCTATGTAAGCGATAGCCACTTTGTCGCTCTCGCGAGATGCAGCAACGGTGTAGAAGAGGGTTTTTATCTGATCCACAATCACCGGATCCGAGAACTCCCATTCACCGTCATCGTCAACCTCACCGCGAACATATTGAAGGTCCATCGGTGTATCAATGGTTGGATATTGACGTGCTACAACGTGTGTATTGCCGTTGCGGTCAACGGTTCCGTGGGGCCAAACGAACTCGCGGTTGTCGTGGCGTCCCATCCTGAATGACGAGAAGTCGCCTTCTCCTAACTCTTCATCTACCGCGATAACAGTGTGATTCAAAATATCATTATCGAAATTAGCGTGGAAAATCGGAATAGCGCCTACGTCGGGTGCATAACCGATGTTGCTGTATCCTGCACGGTCGGCTCCGTCGGCTTCGATGCCTTCATCTAATTGAGGTTCATCATCGACAATATAGTTATAATAGATATGTCGAGGTCCTGCAAGGTCCTGTTCCAAGCCATTCATCCAGGTGATATGCACACCGCCGTCTTCATCCAGAACGATCTGTTTAGACAGTGTGCCGTTAGCCTGATAATCGTAATAGGTCTCCCCTACTTCAATGCGCTCACCTACCAGATCGTCAGGATCATCGCGTCGAGGAGCATAAGAACCATGATAAACAGGAGCGTCTATCCGTTCGGATCCGGTAAAAACCGGAACGACTTCTTGTGCCTGGAGTTCTGTATTTGTCCAGAGAGCTATGAGAATCATTAACAGTATAATAGTTACTAAGCATTTTCTCATTTTTTTACCTCTTGTTAGTTTCAAGTTTGCAAGTGTTCAAACACTCTGAGTGCGCTTTAGCACGTCCAGAGTTTACTTTATGGGACATAACTTTTCGCATAACCAATACGCGCTAAAGCGCGCACTCAAAACGGGTTTCCCTATCGTAACAACACCAACTTTCTTATAATCCCTTTCACCGGAGTATTAACTTCCGCCAAATAAATCCCACTCGCCCAGCGTGAAGCATCTATTTCCAGCGAATGCCAACCTTCCTGATAACTGACAGCCGGAGTTGTATAAATCTTCCTGCCGTTAAGGTCACGAATGATTATAGATACTATGCTCGCTTCCGGCAAGCCGAACTGCAGGACTGTATGACTGTTAAACGGATTGGGATATGCTTCGTTTACGACAAAGTCTGATGGGATCTGGATATTCGGCAGTTCTACTTGAAAAACAGCGAAGCCGTCCTGGAAATAACATAGTTCACCCTCTATTTGAGAAGGCATCCCGAAGTATCGGGGTGAACTCTGAACTCTCGCGGTGTTTTCCTCATTATTATTGTTAATAACAATGGTCAACAAATCACCTTCAACGGCGCCGTCAATCTCATCGGTGGTTTCATCGTCGCCACGGACGATCACACCGCAGGGTAATTCATCCAATATGGCTCTTCCAACCGGAAGATTATTTGCACCCGCATAGATTATTATTTCGGAATCACCTGCAATGAAGGGAGTATTAACACCGGTAATTAGTAAACTCATATCGGAACCGGTTGATAAAGACAGATGCTGCCTCCCTGAATTTGGGGGCACGATGAGCTCTCGACCATCTCCTTGATTGTAAACCAGTTCCCGATTATTGCTCATATTCAGTTTATATCCCTGTCCGGACGATAAATTACCAAGGTTGTTAAAATTCCATTGCGGCACCCAGAATAAACCGAATCCATCCTTGGCAATTATCAAATCATCAGCGATGCCTTCCCACGCTATTGTGCTGTGCACGGGATTATCAAACAGGTAACTTATCATATTCCAACCGGCGCGCAGTTGTATTGGTGTATCGGGCGCAATCCTCTCACCGACTGCATCAAATTCTGTGTCCTCAGTAACCCTGATATAATATCCTTGAAGCACATCCCAGTCACCCAGACCATTATAACGGAACCGGGGCCACCAGAAATCACCTTCTATGTCCTTGATGATGACAAGCTGACCTGCTTCGTTTACTTCCCTTAGTAACACCGTTATATCCGGTTCAAACGGATCCACATAAGTCGAGACGAGATTCCAGCCGCGAAGTAAAGTTACCGTATGACTTTCGGGAGGATCAACGATCAATCTGACATAAGCATCCTCCTCACTCTGGAATGTTGAAGGATCCTGATCGAATTCCGCTTCGGCTGCAAATATCTCTTCCGATTCAAAATCCCAGATTCTGAAATCGAAGGATTCGTCGTTACGGAAGCCGCTTTGAGATGCATAAGCAATCAGATCAACCGCTTCACCAAGCCACCTGACAACGCCTCCAACGTCATCCCTCGGTGTGAATACAGCAATCTCGCTGCATATTGGCAAATCACCACCTCTAAAAGTAACCGACTCGATATGCAGCGTCATAAACTCGTCGGATTCTTCAGGATTGTCGAACCCCCGGAAGCCTTCTTCTATATCAACTGACACAATAACGCTAATTTGTTCTGCACCGAATGCTCTGACGCTGATTTCAGCGCTAAACTCATCATCCGGATCCACATCTTCTGGTATAGCAATGGTCACAGTAAATTCTTCCTGGCTGTCCGCCGCGATTTCAGCGTTAAGCGGATCCACCTGTATCCAGCCTTCACGTCTGCTTAGTTCCAGACCCGTCAGATGAGGATCATCCGCATTAAATATCCCACCCAGAATCCAGAAATTAGAATCCCAACCGCCGGTAATGAAGCACCCGCCTGGTTCACCATCAACGATTTGAACTTGTTCTATCTCATCGTTATATGGATTAGCTCGGTAGATACCGGTTCTGCCGTCCTCTTCGAGGTTCAGCGCATACAGAGGCATCTCATCAGGATCATCAGGATGATAAGCAAACCCGTATACACCGTTCAAGCCATGATCAAACCACTCGTATTGAACGTTCCCTTCCATATCAATCAAATACCAGGCTTCATCCCATTGAGTCACCCATAAGCCGTTCGCTTCAGGATCATAAGCAAGGGCTCTGTTAATGTCTAAAGGAGCGCCGGCAAACTGATTATCCAATTCACCGAAGAGGTTGAATACACATATCTCTCTATCCTGAGAACCGTACAAAAATTCTCCATCCCAGGCTAAATCTCTCATTCCCCAGCCAACTTGTTCAATAGGTTGCGGGAATATCTGTAGTAGTCTTCCTTCAGAGTTAAGTACCGCTATAACTGCTCCACGTTCCGGATCTCCTGCGGTGATATAGAAATTGCCATTTGCAAACTCTGCTCCAGTAAATCTTCGAAGATCGGTTATTTCTGTAAGGTTATAATCGAATTGAACATCCCATGGATCGTCACGTCTTGGATAGGAAGCATTAACTCTTCTTAGCGTCCGACTTTCATTCTCATCGCGCATACCGCCCAGTGTCGATTCCAACCGGATTACATAAGGCAACGCTATCTCACTATGATTAAAAAGGTTGAATTCTGTTTCAAGCTGCTCATTTGCATTTAAGGTGAATTCAAATCCCTCCGGATCAACTTCCACAATCGGAAGGTACAGTTCGAGGTTAAGCGGCTGGTTGTCTTCGGCTTGCACATCAACATTAGCTTCAGCGCTCTGGTATCCGGGCTTGGATGCTTGAACGGTGTGCTCACCCAAAGGAAGACCGGTTAGAATATAGTTGCCTTCGTTGTCGGTCATATTAGAAAACATGCCTGTCCGGACAGTCGCGTCAGCAACACTGTTTTCGTCCTGATCGATGACTGTGCCGGATAGATCGGCGTGTTCAACGATACTGCAACTCCATAATACAACATCATCAATGTACCATCCGGCATACCAACTGATGCTCTGATCGGAAGCAAACAGCCATTTCAGGCGCACCGTATGATTGTGATAAGGCGACAGGTCAAAGCTTACTGGAACCCATTCAAGGCTCTCACCGGTGAAAGCCGGTCCATTACCAAAAGCTGCTACTGTTTGGTCTGGATAACCCTCTTCAGGAACGAACAATTCCCATTGCCCACCGTCTACTGATATAAGCAATTGCCCGCCGTCGTGTCCGTCTTCAGCAGAGATGTAATGATAGAGGTCGAGTCGGGCTGTTTCTGCTTCCACTCGGAACTCGTCTACCGTTGTGATTGACCATTCAATATTATCCTGATAACGACCATCGCGCGGCGCCATTCCATAATAATAGCTGCCGGAGTATGCGCCATGAGGACCATGCGTCCTCGAACTACTACGCTGCCAGGCATCATCCGGTGGATCAACTTCAAATGGATCATTGCCGAAGCGTTCAAAGTTGTATACTACAGCTACGCCAAGTGGAGCTGAAAACTCGATTGGTTCTGATCTGTTAGGTACTTCATCGCGGGTGATCAACCGGAAGTTATACCAGTCTTCTTCACCTAAATCGACAGAGCCACTCCATTCATTCCGACCGGCATCCACTGTAGCAACCAGACGATCTGACAGATATACTTCAGTAGCTGCAAAATCCTCGCAATCTGTACCATCGGCGTTCTGATTAGGAGAACTCCAATAAAGTGTGAAATCTTCACCATCATTCTCCACCCACGGATAGCGCGGTGGTCCTGGCGGCATATTAGCGGCAGCGACTACTTCTGCGCTGCGCGGCGCTTCACCTTCTTCGTATACCGGTTCAACCCTGTATGTATGCTCTTCGTCTTCATGATTGCTGCCGACAGTATGTTCCCATTCTGTTTCTTCAATCAATTCGTCCCTCAGGTCGTTATCGACAAATATATTGTAACCAAGAAACAGATCGCGCCGCGGACGACTAAATCCGGAATATATCTCATGCCAATCAAACGGATCCCCGGTTACCCTCCGGGTAGGTCGGACATTTCTGTCTGACACATCCCAAGTAGGTCGGACACTCTTGTCTGACAAAAACCGGGTTGATCGGACATTCTTGTACGACTCAAACGAGGGTAATGAAGGATAAACTAACCTGATACCGTCTGTCAACTCATCCGCAGACAATCTCCCTGCTGTCAACTGCAGCGGGTTGACAGCTCGCAAATTACGCGATTGCCCTATAACCAGATCCCGGCGTCTATCCTCAAAATAATCCCATATCACCACCCTTATCATCAGGTCACCGGGGAAATCGTTATATTCCCGCCATATATTATCAATTCGGATGAAACAGGTTCCTTCATTATCAAAGCTCTCGTCCATTCCGGCAACTTCGTAATCACTGTTGCGGAAGCGATCCGGATCGCGATTCCAGCCGAAGAAGAAAGGTCCTTCCAGAAAGCGCTGGTCGTCAATCTGAATAGTTGTCCAACCTTCATCGACGAACCAACCCATATGTTGGTCAACGTATTCATCAACAATCATACCATCAGGATCAGGCAAACCGGTTTCAGGGTCTTCTGCAAATACCTTATAGAAAAGTGCGTTGTCGGTGTTTCGATCAAGATTGAAATCATCCTGATCGTCGCGTGTAAGTATATATATCGAAAGAGAAAGAATATCATACGTTCCCTCTGGCTCGAAACGAGAGGCAATGATATCATTTCGATTTACCAAATAGACTCCATTAGCGAGGATGCCATCGTCATAAGTAAGTGTATTAAACTCACCGTCGCTGCCGGCGGGCAGCCAATAAATATTGACGCGGTCATCAAAATAACCATCAGCGCGGATAGAAGAGACATTCAGGCGGTCATCCATCTCAAAGTTAACCTCGGGAACCTCATCATTAACAACCTCCTGATCCCTTACCGGATCAGCAATCCAGCCGGTCTTTCGGGCAAAGACGTCATAAACACCCGGTGGCAAAGTTATTGAGTAATTACCCTCTTCATCAGTTGAATCAAACGCAAATAAATCATCGTCATCTTGAAGTAGCGCAATCACTTCTACGCCTTCTATTATTTCTTCATATACCGAAGTTACTGTACCCGCGATTGCGCCGTATTCCAATGGATGGAGTGTAATATCCTGTTCAATAATATCATCAGGACCGACTTCGAGGGGATCGCTAATGTAACCTTCATAACCTTCGAGATAAGCCTCAATAATATATTCACCGGGAAACAGTTGATCAAAATGATATTCACCTTCTATGTCCGGGTGTACTTCAATGTCTCCTGTCGTTAAAGTAACTTCTGTAACATCATCTTCACCCTCACCTTCCAGAGTAACCGTTCCCTCTAATGATCCAGCGGCTCCCTCTATCAACAGATAACAGTGCAACTGCACCGCCTGCCCTGACATCTGGTCGTGAATCTCTACAGCAGCCTCAAGTTCTATGTCAATATATCCGGCAGCATCAAAGCTGATCGTTAATGGAGTTTCAGCGTCGACTTCGATCTCTCCGTTGGAATGATCCACCGTTAACCAGGCATCATAAGGTTCCAATTGATAGAGCTTCACAATATCACGATCCGCTTCCTGAACTACGACTCCCAATACGTAATTATGCGTATCGTAAAGGTAGGTAACGAAAGCCCCACCGGGAAAGCCTTCATCTTCGGCAACAGTTGTTAATTGACGATTCAGTTCACCGTTTTCAGTATTATATCTATAGATAGCGCCACCGCCGTCTTCAGATTCCAGATTATGTATGTAAAGGCATGCGCCATCGCCGTCAGCGGGATTCCAAGCCATACCGACAACTCCTGTTAAGCCGTGGTCAACAACGATATCCAGGATTTCCCCGTCCTCCCTGCTGATCTTGTACCAGGAGTCATCCCTGTCACCAATCCAGAAGGCATCATCCTCCGGAACGTAAGCTATGGCACGGTTTACGGCAAGCAGGTCAACCTCCGGATGGATTACCCTGTTAATACGACTATTGGTTAGATCATACTCCAGGATGCTTGCATCAGCGGAACCATACAGGAAGTTATCCCCATCGTAAGCCAGATCACGCATTCCCCATCCATCGAGGGAATTATGCAGAATCATTTGATTTATTATATACTCACCATCGCGATAATAATGGTAAAGGTGGCAATCACCACTGTTAAAATCACCGGCAAAGGCTACCAGACGATAAACGGCGGGTGTTCCATCAAGAATAAATTGAGCGCTGGTGAAGTATTGTTCGCCTGTTACAGCGGTCAGATCGTAGGTCTCAATCAAATCCCAGACCTCCCCATTTTGGGGAAAACCCGGTCTTGTATATGGATTACCACCCTCGAAGAAGTAATTTATATAAATCTGATACTCGGTCTCCATAAATCCACGATTGCTGATAATGGCTTCACGTTCGATATTCTCTGCGAAACCAAGTCTCACTTCAAGCGGTGAACCCGGTTCAATATCCTCAACTTCGATATGCAAATCCGAGTTATAGGGATCCAAGACAATATTATGGGTATTTATTTGCCCGGGTTCAACATCTACATCGGAAGTATCGGATATAAATCCTACGGCTGATGTGTAAATCGTATAAAAACCTACAGGAACATCTTCAATTAGGGGTGTTCTGCCAATTTCGTTTGTCCTGCCTGACCATATATTTCCCAATCGGACATTCGCATTTGGAATTGCTTCAGGGTTTTCATCATAGACCCAGATATATACACTCCCGAATTCGGGTTCAAAGATGGATAGGCTATCAATAAACCAACCTGCATAGTCTCTGAAATTGCTCTCATCCGACTTGAAACTGAAGCGAATCCTGACCGTTTCACCAATATATTCATCCAGATCAAACGTCACCCATTCCCAACCACCCGTACTTCCTGAAAATGCCGCTTGTCCATCAAAGACGAATACGGATTCTTCGTTATAACCGCTACGAGGTTGAAGAGGCAGCCAGCGCATCCCGTTGTCGGTAGAAATCTCTACACGCCCGCCATCCCATCCGCCTTCGCAATTCATATAGTGATAGAACGCAAGCCAGGCATTATCTACATCTGATAAGTTGACTTGGGGAAGATTCAAGTTGAATTCCGCCAGATCGGGATAATTACCTTCTAATAGCGTCCCCCAAACGTTGTCGCCATCAATGGCGTCAAACGGAGGCTCACCCCATTCCCAGGCATCATCGGCAGGTATGGAGTAAAATCCACCGTTAGAATCCTCAAAATCCTCCACGAATGGCGCATCTAATACTCCTACGGGTACAACCGTAATCGGTCCCGCTGGATCCGATTCACCATCCGGGTCGGTATAAACCGAAGTAACGGATAACTGGTATTCCTGACCGTTCTCAAGTTCTATAACCGTAAATCGATGAGCGTTGGTGAAATCGTAAAATTCGCCGTCAACATATATATTGAATCCATCAAGATCATCTCGACGAGGAGCGTTGTTTCGCTGTTGTTCGATTTCAGCGATTTCTCTACGGCAGATGTAAATCCTTTCGACGGTATCCCGATCAGGTTTTTCACCGTTTCCAGCAGACAGCAAATTGGCAATATCGCGCTCCAATTCCAGTATCCGGCGCTGCATCTGCATATCTCGCCGCGGTATATCCCAGAAGAGAGTAATCTCGTGATCCGCTGCTTCTGCGGTGAGGTCTATCGGAGCATAGAAATTGGGAGGTGGAGATAAGAGGAAAGAGACAATCCTGGACATTAATTCAAGTTTAGTGCCTGAGTTTCCATCAATTAATGCGCCATATTCAAACGAGCATCCAATTGTATGATAGCTCTCCCCCTGAAAAGATACCATCCCGAAATAAGCGCCGTCTCCTTCGACGAAGGTAAAAACGCCTTCAGCGCCATTGATAGGTACAAGATGATCAACGGAATTGTTATCGTCAGCTTGATAGTTTGTGAATACCATTCCAGCAGCGAGACTGCCAACCCAACCCCTGATCGGTGTTTCAAGAGAACCACCTCCTGCAACCCCTCTTATATTGAAGTAAGGGTGAACGTCCGTAACGTCATCGCTGTGCCATGTATCCGATCCCTCCATATAAACAGAACCGCCGTCTTCAAGGTATTCTGTAAGTATTTCACCTTCTGCTTCAGTTAAAGTGTGATAGTGTTGACCGTTCTCACCATAATTGCCTAAGTTTACAAATACAGCGTCGAAATCACCCAAGTCTTCAGGCAGCGCTTGTTCTTCACTTAGACTGAGATGAACGACTTCATTTCCTAATCTAACTAATGCCCTTTCCTGTGCGTCACCGGAGAATGTATTAGCGCCTGCGTCCCAGACCAGAAACATGCCATGACCGGTTCGGCTGACCATAAATGCTGTTCTGTCTGCAATCTCTTCTAAATCATCGACAAGAATATCGCCGTCAAGCAAAACTGTCAAACCCTCTTCTCCATCGTGACCCTCAACACCAATGACGCCTGTTTCAAGATTGAATTCATCACCGATAGTTTCATATTGGAAGATTATATCACCGTCCGGTTCAAGGACAAGCTGCATAGTAATCGTATTTTCCGGAGCAATTCCGTTAACGTTTCGTTCTGCAATACCTTCAAACTGAATGACGAGCTTACCTTCACGCATACCGCGGTATATAACGCCGTCAGCCCAGAACGCTTCCGGGTTCAGGTCTTTCCAGAGAAGTGCGATTATGTTGTTGGGTGATCTTTCGTGTGGTAGTTCATGGCTTAAGGCGCTGCTATATCCAAAGGATGGACCGAAACCGATGAAGCCATTGGAGCCGATCCAGAATTCCTCATAGAAACGACCATAGTATGGAAAACGGAAACCGATGGGGAATGGACCTTGAAAGTCATTATCACCTAATTCGTCCAGAACGGTTCCGACGTCCTCTATTTCGAGCCAATTGAATTCGGTCTCGAACAGGTTATAATCAAAATCATCACGTTGAGGAATATCCTGTGCAAAGGGAGCAGTTGTGATTAGCAAAAGTAATACAATGCTGAAATATCCAGACATGTATCGCCGCATATTGACCTCTAAAAAAGGGCTTATTGGATGGGAGTATTTTGGAAATTTGTTAGTTGTGTCAGGTGATAACACTTGATGCAACTGTTCTATCCGTAACATAGTAAATATAGTGAAAAAAACTGTAAAATGAAAGGAAAAGATTTATATATGGATGAGAAACGATGGGTGAATTGAAAATATGTTTGATTGTTAAATTGTTAAATTGTTATATTGTTATATTGTTGTATCGCTAGCGTGAGTTTCCTATTTACGAGTCGTAATATTTTGTATGTATTGTAATATCTGTTACTTAAGTTCAGCCAATCTGAGCGAGTAGGGTAATACAAAGGTAACTTGAAAATGCGGTAATAACAATATATTACAGAATACTCTTTATCGGTTATGCCTTTAGCTCAGCCGGAGTAGCGCAGCTTGCTGCGCGCTCGCAAGCAGACACGCATGCGCCACCGTGCAAGAACGCAGCAAGCTGCGCTACTCTGGTATTATTAAGTGGACGCGCAG
>JAVCDD010000030.1 GCA_030765125.1 Candidatus Hatepunaea meridiana | reverse complement strand
TGTAACTAACTACAATATAACAAATTATGGGTCGGTTTCTATACTAAAAACCCCTTAAAAACGCCCAATTTCTATGGTGCGAAACTTCAGATTTGATCCGAAGGCTGATCGTAAGAAAAACACTTTAATCATTAAAAGTTTATATTTTGAGCCTGATTTTATAGCTCTCGATGATTTTCTTCCTATATTTGTTGATAAATTGTGGGATTTTGCCCGGTTTAACCAATGTGAGAGTGTGAAATTCGAGAAGGTTTATCCGGTGGAAATAAAAGAAAGACTGGAGTATCATCTAATAGAAACGCTATGTCGTGGACGACTCAATAGAGTTTGAAAATAAAGTTATGAGTGCGCGCTTCAGCGCGTGTTGTTATATCCCTCATTCTAAAGACTTTACGCGCTGAAGCGCGCACTCTGAACGCTTATCTAAAGGAAAAGACTATGTTTTGCCCTGAATGCAAATTTGAGTATAAAGCTGGAGTTACTATCTGTTCAGACTGTAACGTTCCCTTAGTGAAAAAGCTCACTCTGGAAGCAGTATCACAACTCGAAGCGAAACCGCAACAAAGACAAAAATTAAGATATGCGACATTAGCAGTTATAATTGGCATATCCTATATTTTCGTTTTAAAAACAGCAGGAACTTTTTCACCTGGGATTTTCATAAATATCTATACCGCGCAAGTTACACAATTATTGTCTTTCCTTACCGGCTTAACCGTATTGTTCTTCTTTATATCCTTTCACAGATATTATATTGAAGAAGCGCAGACAGAGTTGAAGAAGGTTACAGCACTGAATATTATCGGTACTTCTGCGTTGTTATTACTGCACATAAAGGGATTGATACTTGTTTTTAGAATGTACATATCCCCATATTTGGTAAGTTGTTTAACGGAGTCCCATCTTATTGAACCTGTAATTACGTGGGTGAGTTCGATATTCACTCTGTTATTCTTTATTGCCTTTCATAGGGAGACCCTTAGTAAAGAAGCGATGAAGTTGCGGAAGGCTGTGTTCTTTGCCGTTATCGGTTCTTCAATTGCAGTATTGATGCAGACGTTTGTTCTATTCAATTACTTTCTTGCAAGAGAAAGCCGGTGGTTTTCAGATCGACCTATAATGACCGCAAGTATTCTTGTTCCGGTTGCTGCGTTTAGCATTATAACTGTGTTGTATTTTCTGGTATCTTTCTATCTAAGTCAAGATGATAGAAGTGAAGGTTGCGCATACTGACAGTTTCCTCTATATTTACATCAATTCTGGTTTAAGTTTTGGATAATTCTGACCTACCCTTTAATCAATTAAGGTTACGTCAGGTGTTAACACCTGACGTAACATACGAAAAGGAGAAAACAATGAAAAAGTACAATCCAATCGGTAATGCACTGCTATTCTTGCTCAGTATCCTACTTCTCATAACTTACGGTTGCGCTCCCCCCGATGACGGGAAAATTCCTATCACTACTTCATCTAAAGAGTCACTGAAACTCTATCTGCAAGGACGTGAACTGTCTGAGAAACTTCAAGGTCAGGAGTCTATCAAGTTCTTCGAGCAGGCTGTGGCTGCAGATACGAATTTCGCTTTAGGTTACCTGAATTTATCTTTTGTGCAACCCAGCGTAAAAGGTTTTTTCAAGAATTTCTATAAAGCAAAATCGCTAATGGATAAGATTTCTGATGGAGAACGGTTGTGGATTAAAGGGGTTGAAGCCGGTATAAATGGTTTCCCAATGAAACAGAGGGAACTCTATAAGAACATGGTTGAAGCTTATCCACAAGACGAACGGGCACATAATATATTGGCTAATAGTTACTTCGGTCAGCAGGAATATGAAGCAGCGATAGAGGAATTCAAGAGAGCAACCGAGATCGCTCCGGAGTTCTCACAACCATACAATCAACTTGGCTATGCTTACAGATTTATGGGCAACTTTGAGGAAGCGGAAAAAGCCTTCAAAAAATACATCGAACTGATCCCGAATGACCCGAATCCTTACGACTCTTACGCTGAATTGCTTATGAAAATGAGTAAATTTGATGAATCAATAGAGTATTACCAAAAGGCTCTGGTGCAAAATCCCAATTTCGTAGCGTCGTTTATCGGTATAGCTACAAACCTCAACCATAAGGGGAAACACGCTGAAGCAAGGGAAAAACTTCAGGAGTTGTGTGGTATGGCTCGCAATGACGGTGAACGGCGAGCGTCACTCTTCGCTAAAGCGGTTTCATTTATTGACGAAGGAAACCTGGATAAGGCGCTTGAGCTTGAGGAAAAGCAGTATTCGTTGGCAGAGAAGATTAATGACGTTAATGCAATGTCCGGAGATCTAGTGGTGATGGGCAATATCCTGCTTGAGACCGGCAAGTTTAACGAAGCGTTGGCAAAGTTCGAGAAGTCAGTGGAGCTTATTGTAGCTTCCAGTTTTGCTGATGAATTGAAAGCCAATACCAAACGCACTCATCTTTATAATGCAGCACGGATTGCGTTGAAGAAAAAAGACTTGATAACTGCAAAAGCAAAATCAGACGAATACCACAAGCAAGTTGAAGCTATAAATAACCCGCTTCAGATTCGCCTATCCCACGAATTAGCTGGAATAATCGCACTCGAAGAGAAAGAATACGACAAAGCGCTCGAAGAACTTAAGCAGGCAAGTCAGCAGAATCCGTACAATTTGTATAGAATAGCACTGGCATTCAAAGGAAAAGGCGATAAAGAGAAAGCTAAGAAGTACTGCAAGCAGGCTGCGGAGTACAACGCGCTAAACAATTTAAATTATGCATTCATTCGGAATAAAGCGAGGCAGTTGCTTGATTCTCAGTAGATGCGACACTCTTGTCGCATAATTTTATCCGCAGATTACGCAGATTGGCAGATTTTTTCCAAGCGCGACAAGATTGTCATGTCTACTGGGTAAACCTCTCCATAACTGATACTTGAATTGATTGTAAGTACCGTTTAATTAACAAGTAGGTTGGACAATCTTGTCCGACTTAGTAGATGCGACACTCCTGTCGCGTATTCAATGTCTGTTGTTAATCTTTATACTTAAAGGATAGGGATACCCTTGCACGATAAGCGACAACTCTTCCGTTCTCGACTTTCACATCGAACTTACTAACTTCAGCAATTCTCAGATCCTTAAGGCTTTTACCTGCGGTTTCAATAGCATTATTAACCGCATCCTCCCAGGATTTTTCACTTGATCCTACTAACTCGATTACCTTGTAGACACTGTCTGCCATGGTCTTACTCCTTTGGTTTGGTGTGATTGGATTATTGAGGAAATTCTATGCTGTGGTGTGGTGCATGTAGATTGAAGGTTTTGTTACTTACGTTCCCTGAGATAATAGGGGAGAGTCGGTAACCATCTTTCAGTAAAGATAAGTAATTCACTTATAAATTGCAAGTGGATTCTTTTATTTCTTTTACCTGAAGCTGGGATCAATGTATCCATTAAAGCCATTATAGGATGATAGAGCAGCTTAAAAGTCCCTGCTTTCGTAAAAACACACATTGAGATGTTTACTTGAATTTAGTCGGACATAAGTTTTCGACCCACTTGATCTGATTTAGATACCATCTCGAACAATTATAGCCTATCCGGCAATTTTTTCATTTTATTGAATTTATTTATACATGCTCGTTTTTTCCAACGTATACTAAACGTATCATATATGTAATATTTAAAATGTAATTGTTTGAAAATCATTCATATTACCATTCACTTTGACATAGATCGCATGGAGTGAATGGGAATTTACTATAATTCAATCTGTTAAAAAGAAAAACAACAGATAACAAAAGTAGCGTTTCTTTTAATTGTTTACTAAAATGTGATCCGCGTCACATCCTTGTTTTGCTCTCCTTTTCACGTTAAATTAGAATGTTTGTTCTATGATTGCAAAATATAATTCTGTGTATAAGTAGTGTCTGACCGGAAAGCCCCTTTTTTGTCATTCCCGCGAAGGCGGGAATCGTGCGCCTGTGCGCATACATGAACAGTGTGGTGTAAGTCCGCACCAGATATACGCTCTCCGGTCTGTAGTCGACTGTAACTGCGTCGTCGTGAGGCGGGGTGGGAAGC
>JAVCDD010000076.1 GCA_030765125.1 Candidatus Hatepunaea meridiana | reverse complement strand
TAGGGGCCAATTTATTGAGCCCCTTCAATTTATGCAACGGGGCTCGATAAATCGGCCCCTACGCGGAACTTATGATGTCTCAAATAATTACGAAATACTAAAATAAATACTTAACAAAGTAATGTTAGCACTTAATTATTTACCTTTACTTTTAAGATAGCATAATTATGCTGCCTTTTTTCATTTTGAAAAACCTGTAAGAGTGCTTATGTTATAGGTAGTAGTCTTTAGTCTTTTGTCCTTGATATTTTGATTAAAGACCAATACTCTTCATTAGGCAGGTATGGGGAAAAAGAAACGTTCATTACGCATACTACTTACCGGTGGTGGCAGCAGCGGGCACGTTAATCCGCTCATAGCTATCGCTGAGGCGTTGCGTAACTCCGAGTCTGATGATTACCGCTGTCAGAGTGCCGTCTCTGACAGCAAAAGTCCCGACTACGCTGTCAACCACGGTGGATTAACAGCAGAAGACACTGTCAACCACGGCGGGTTGACAGCGGACGTGCAATTCCTTTATGTTGGAGTGCGACGGGGACTGGAAGCGCTGGTGGTTCCTCGGCATGATCTGCCGCTTCGCTTTGCTTGCTCCCGCGGTATGCCCTCCAGCAAATTCTCTTTCTCAATGCTTCGATTCCTGCTTGTCCTTAAAATCGGAATCATTCGTGCACTGATACACTTAATTGTTTTTCGTCCGAATATCATTGTCGCTTCCGGTGGTTATGCATCAGCGCCGTCCGTGTTTGCGGCTGCTATTTTACGTATAATCACACTCCGAATTTGGTCTATCCCCGTTTATATCCACGAACAGAATGCTGTCCCCGGTCGAATGAATCTCTTTGCAGCGCGCTTCGCTTCGATGATTGGCGTCTGTCACGAGGATGCGCTTAAGCGATTTGACGGCAGAAACGTTGAATTAGTCGGCTATCCGGTTCGCTCTTCATTCCGCATTGAAGAACGTAATAATGCAAGGAAACAGCTTGGACTTAGCGATGAAGACGAGTATGTAGTTGTTTTTGGAGGTAGTCAGGGAGCGCGGACAATTAACCGCGCGTTTGTTCAAGCTCTACCGCAACTGTCTAATCGTCCTAATCTGCATATAATACACGCCAGCGGGACTATGGATGCTAAAGAATATAATGCTTATGATGATACGGAAGGATTGCTATCGGAATACCGCAGTCAACCTACTGCGGATGACAGCGGTATTGAGTTCAGAGTCCAGCCTTCAGGCTGTTCTTCTGCTGACAACCGCGGTGGATTGACAGCGGGGGAAGGTGACCCCGGTTTCGGAGAAACCGGGCTACGTTATAATTTAGTTAAGTATTTGCATGATATGCCGTTGCATTTAGCTGCTGCGGATCTTGCGGTGATACGCGCCGGCGCGGGTTCTCTGGTGGAAATTTGTGCTGCAGGTGTACCGGCGGTTGTCATCCCTAAGGCGAACCTGCCTGGTGATAGTCAGGTTGCTAATGCTCGATCTCTTGCAAAGCAAGGCGCCGTCGAAATTATCTATGAAGAACCGTTTTTCACTAAGAATGGAATGCAGCATATTGTATCCGTTGAAAAGCTCGCTTTTAAAATTATTTCCTTGTTGGATAATCCATCACGCCGTGCAGAAATGTCTTCTAATGCTCACAATGCCTTCGATATTAACGCAAGCGACCATATTGCAAAGCAAGTAATTGAGCTTACCCGTAAGAAAACATCTGTTAGAACTGTCAGCAGCACAGGCATCTCTGCCCGTGAGAGTGAACAATCAATCACAACATCCCAACATCCCAACATCCCAACATTACACCTACCCGATAATCCAACAAATCTCAGGCGGAAAATTGAATCACTGTTAGGCGTTCGCTGGGAGGATGCGTTTCATCAGGGACGGATTGTGGACGATCAATTGAAGCGGCTTCCTGAACTTTCATATTTGCGCTATCGTGGCGCCGCGCTGTTAGCTCATTCGAACTGGATGACACGCAATGAAGGCGTGAAACTGTTAGGGCTGACTCGCTATGAAGAACGCTTAGACTTGTTGAGTAAGTTGATAACAGACCGTACTCCAGCATCTCGTTTGCATCGCCTTTTGGGAGGTGATTACCTTCAGCCCGGATTCGTTAGGCGTAATGCTCTATCAGCATTGGCGTTTATCAGCGTCTGGAACATAGATGTCCGGGAAGCCGTAATCGCCGCCCTTAATGACCCTTATTTCGAGGTTCGATCCGCTGCGCTGAAATTGTTACGCCTGTTTGATGATGAGGAATTGGAAGATATTACTGAAATCGTAAATGGTGTTATGGAATGCACCAGGCAAAAAAACCTCGAAGTTAAAAGAGAGGCTCTGAATACATTCGGTTTGATAGGTGAACCGGAGGAAGTACTTGAGACCTGCCGTCCCTATCTGTTGAATTCTCACGTACTGATTCGCGAGGGTGTACTGAAAGCCTGGTTCAACTTACTGGAACGTTTTATCGGACAAGATATTGGGTGGAAAGAAGCATTATGTAAAGATATGGATCGTTTTCTGATTACTTCTGTTTCAGTGCAGCCATTTTTTCCGCTTAAACAGGAATTCACAAGATTAGTACAACGGTTAGGCAAGGAGACTACACGTGATCTACCTTTTAGCTGAAGCGCTGGAAAGACTCGGTGGTGAGTGGGAAGTATTTCGAATATTAGGGTATACTTCCGTGCGTGGGATTGGCGCTACTATGACCACACTCCTCCTTATGCTGATCTTTGCTCCGATGGTAATACGACACCTTTATCTTGCCGGTCAACGCGACGAACAGCGCGAGTTTGACCCGCAACTTGGCAAATCCAAACGCGGCACACCTACAATGGGCGGCGTAATGATTATCGGGTCGGTACTTATCAGTATATTCCTCTGGGGTAATCCTGCTAATGTTTACCTATGGGCAACAATCAGCGCAATGGTGATATTTGGGATACTCGGCGCAGTGGACGATCTTGCCAAGGTGAAAGGTAAATCCGCAGACGCCGGTCTAAGTCGAGGTTCAAAGCTGTTAATACAGACGCTTTTCGGTCTTGCTTTGGGTTGTTTCCTCTTTTTACCTGCTACAACTCCATTTCCTGTTGAAATTCGTGATACAATCGGTATTCCATTCCTCAAACCGGCTTCTTATGGTGGGTACGACGTGCATCTTGCCTGGGGATATATCATTTTCGTCACATTTGTTGTAGTAGCAGTATCCAATGCGGTGAACCTGATCGATGGACTTGACGGTCTTGCTGCCAGCACTACGATTCCGCCGATTATGGTCTATGGTGTGTTAGCATTCATCCTCGGTGATCTCAGATTTAACGCTTACTTGCTCTATCCTTCCCTTCCGGGAGCCCACGAGCTTATCATTTTCGTTGCCGCTCTTGTGGGTGCGCTTGTCGGGTTTTTGTGGTTCAATGGCTATCCTGCTGAAGTGTTTATGGGGGATACGGGAAGTCTTTCACTAGGTGGTGTTTTGGCGGTACTGGTAATTTTGACCAAACAGGAACTTCTTTTTGTCATCGCGGGAGGCTTGTTCATCTTTGTCAATGCAACTCATATCATCGGTGACCAGATTGGACTGCGAATGCTTGGTCGTCGTATATTCTACCGTACCCCTATTCATCACTCCTTCGAGCACCTCGGTCTTTCCGAAACCAAGGTAGTGATGCGATTTTTTATCGTAGCTATGGTACTGGCTCTTTTTGCGCTGGCAACATTGAAGCTTAGATAAATTTTGACAGGATTAACAGGATTAACAGGATTTTTTTTAAACAACAATTTAATTTTAACAATGCATTCCCGTCTGGTTTCAATCCCGAACCTTCGGGAGTAACCTGACGGGGAGCGGCTGCCAGATTACGCTTCGCTTGAAATCTGGCAGCAACGCAATTATTGACAGGATTAACAGGATTAACAGGATTTTTTAAAACAACAATTTAGATAGTATAATGTACCGGAGTGTGCAAGTCTTGCTTGAGCCTGCCGAAGCAAGCTTCAGCACTCCGGTTCATAAAGTATGATTTAAATCAACAATTTTTATATTCAATTGAAAATTCCTATTCATTTTTATCGACATAATTTCTCGATTATTCTAATTTTTATACTTGCTATACTACTCTGGTATGCATTTCATGGCGATAATCTCCTTGTTGATGACTCCTTTATTTCATTTAACTATGCAAAGAACCTTGTCGAAGGAAACGGGATTGTCTGGAGTCCGGGTGAGAGGGTTGAGGGATATACTAACTTCCTCTGGGTTATGCTGTTTGCTTTTGGGTTGAAAATAGGCGTTCAGCCTGAAATCTTTACTTATGTCATTTCCATTCCGATATACCTCGCAGGGCTGTTCCTTGTTTACCTGTTAGCTCTGAAAATCCTGAAAAGTCGAACACTATCATTGGTTGTCCTGCTGCTGGTTGGATTTAATCATTCAATTGCCGGATTTGCGGGTAGCGGTATGGAAACACCGTTGCAGATGCTTGAATTCGTTTTGGTTGGATACATCTTATGGCTTGGTTTTACTAATGGTTGGAATACTAAGAGAACGTTGTTTTTTTCAATTGTGCTCTGTTTGTCTCTTCTAACCCGTCCTGATGCAATAATTCTGGTTGGATGGGCTATTACAGGATGGTTTTTCTCTAATCGTAACCGGAAAATATCTGATCTAATACCCTTAGTTGCACCATTTATACTATTAATTCTACCCTGGTTGATCTGGAAACAGATTTACTATGGTTCGATTATTCCCAATTCATTTAATGTAAAAGTGCAAGGTTTCGATGGGTTTGGTTATGGTTTTTATTACTTGTTTCTCTTTTCTGTTTTCTTTGGTTTATTTCCATTCTTGATTATAGTTGCCGGCAAAGGGAAATCATTAGTGCTTCATAACCGCATTGCCGGTTATCTGGCAATATTAATTCTATTGTGGTTAGTTTATATCGTCTGGGTCGGCGGTGATTTTATGGAATTCCGTTTTTTAGTTCCTGTTATTCCATTTATTTTTATAGTTATTATATCAACGCTTACTGAGTTTATCAAGGATAGATACATATCTACAGCTCTTATAATCGCGCTCTGTATTGGTACGGTCAGCAGTTTCTATTTTGTGAATCGTAAATATCACCATTACCGAGTAGAACGGGTAGAAGAATTGCGGGATCACCTTTACGCTCCTGCTGAAAACTGGGCGGAGATCGGCAAGTTGATGGGACAATTGTTTGACGGAACCGACGTGACAATTGCTGTAGGAGCGGCGGGCGTAATACCATATTATTCCAGGCTCGAATCGGTTGATTTCCTTGGCTTGAATGATAAGGTTATCCCGCAGATCGGTGAAGTGTTCACAAATATCCCCGGACACCTAATTATTGCACCTTTGGAATATATCGTTAACCGCAACGTTAACCTTGTCATCCAGCCGATCCGCCTGATGTTCAACCGGGAAACGTTCTTTAATTGGGCGCGGGTGGCAAATTGGAATGACATTTACCGATTCTACCTGGACATTGACAAACCGGTAAACAATAAACAAATAAACGAAGCCACTCTTGTCTGCATACCAATCAAACAAGGATACACATTGGTTGTTTGGTATCTGACACCGCACGAAGCGATTGATAATGTGATTCAGGAATATGGGTTGAGAAAAATTTATCTCTCTCGAAAATGAGTAAATAATACTTGACATTTGTGCAGTATTATGCTACATTGTGGACGCGGCAATTATTTTTTTTGTTGCTTGATTGAACATTTGAGCAGTATAATATTCACAGCAGATTAAACAGATTAAGCAGATAGAGGATAAAAGAAAATCGGTTCATCCGACTAATGCGTACTTAGTTTCATGAATAGCCATGATTTCGAGTTTAAAGAATTGCATATCTCTAAAGCCGTAAGCTTGTCGTTTCATAGTCTTAATCTTGTTGTT
>JAVCDD010000305.1 GCA_030765125.1 Candidatus Hatepunaea meridiana | reverse complement strand
TTACTGGATATTAACCCCTTTTTGTCATTCCCGCGAAGGCGGGAATCCAGGAGAAACAATAGATTACCTGGATTCCCGCCTTCGCGGGAATGACAAAAAGGGGACTTTTCGGTCAGGCACTAAGTAACACGTTCAATGTCATTCCGGACAAGCCTGCCCTCGCGGATGCGGGGGATACGGAATCCAACAATTCAACAATATAACAATGAATCCCTTTTCACTTCCTTGATATTAAAAATTTTACTATACTTTTCTTAATTCGTCTTGTTTTGCTTGACTCTTGGGTTTTGTTGGTTATATTGCAAATAGAGGCAAGTCATCACCCTGCACTTGCTGCATTTTCTACACGAAAAAAAACGATAAGAGATACGGATCTCAATTGGTTAGGATCGTTTATTTTGTTATAAATGATCCTTTTTTCTGATTACTTGGATACAAATAGTGAGCTTTTTTACGTGCAGGCTTAATAGGGAGTAGATGTGTGATATTATTCCAAATTTTAGAAGGCATGGTTTCCAGTCCTTTTACAGGTTTCGCACTTGCAATATTTTCAATAATGCTTGGCATCTTTCTTTTTCTAAAGAGTATGAGACGCACTCGGATTTACTACGCAATATACGAAGGATCCAGATCGGTCGACAATGTCTCAGGAGCGTCTTTGAAGCATCCAGGTGAGAAGGCTGAACTCATAGGTGTGAACGTTGCAATTTGGAGCTCTGGTACGAATTTGATCAAGAGTAATGATATCGCACCTCAAGATCCTCTTTTCATACACACTGTCTCTAGGTCTCCTATTGTATTCTCAACTGTTGCTAAACAAACAGATTCTGCACGTAACATCGTTTTACAGGTCTTTCCGGATGATCCAGCAAACTTAGGTATCTCATTTGACTACTTGAATCCAAGAGATGGAGCAGTCTTTTCTATTTTCTACGAGGGTCAGGTTGATGAAGAAATAAAAGTAAAAGGATCCATTATGGGTGGGAATGCACCCGAAAAACGGCAAGGGTTAGATATGATCAGCCCCCGTCTAACTGTATCATTATTTCTCCTTGGATTAGTTATATTCTTCTTTGGAATCACTATATCAGCAACCTCAGCCATCGTTGGTGCTCTATCCTTAACTCTCGGTGTCATCTTTTATCCTATTTCTCTGATCTTGGCAGTAAATATTCATCGGCAACGAGCGATGCCCTCTACATTAAAGGATTCTTTTTTGGAAACACCGTGTGTGTTGACACTCGTTATGCGGAAAAGTTATGAATCTTCACCTTTTAAAGAAATTGATCGCATCATGAAAAAATACAGGGATGAAAGTGAGCAATGATCCTATTGTCGATAGAGTTCACAAGATTCGCGAGAAGTTGGCCAAAAAATTCAATTACGATGTTAATGCCATTTTTGCAGATATTCGTGAAAAACAAAAAAGGCACAGCCATCGAGAAGTTAATCTGAGGGGGCGTCGAAAAGCCGATCAACCGGTTTCCGCAGATTGATATAGAATCATATTCCCAGCATGCGGAGAAGGCGGGCTGCGAAATTAATTCATAACCTCCTATGCTACTTTGATCATAAATCAGGAATCTTGTTTTTAGTGCTTTTCTTTTTTTTGGTTTTCTTTAGCTTCCTCATCAGGAGTCCTTCGCCAGTAGCATCGCTCGAAAATACCTCTGTACTCCGGATCGTCTGATTTTACCATATTCACCAGATCTTGAGTCTCGTAGCCCGGTTTCTCCGAAACCGGGATTCTCTTTTCTGAATTCCCCATCAAGTCCGGATTGATAAATCATGTTAATTGATAACCTGGAGGACTTACAATCCGGATTTCAGCACCTCCTCACTGGTTCTGATTAAAGCGCTAATACCAAATCTACCCAACTACTTACTCATCCCGATTTGCGAGACAAACCAGGGACCCTTCTTTAAACTCCCCATCACACCACCTCTTCTCCAACCCTATAAACCTCCCAAATCCGAACCTTATCCAGATCATTTTGTTTGACTTTGCTGTTCAGTTGCTTATATTTCGATAATAATTAGAAACAAATGTAAGATCAAAGAATCAAAGTACAGGAACACAATATGAGTAAAATATCTGTTAAAGGGAAAGAAGTAACGGTTTTCGTTAAGAAAAACGAGGATTACATATCCCTCACTGATATTGCAAGATATCGAAGTAAAGACACGCCAGCCGATATTGTTAAAAATTGGATGCGAAATAGAAGTACGATAGAATTATTAGGGCTTTGGGAGAAGCTGAATAACCCGGATTTTAAACTGGTCGAATTCGACCAGTTTAGAAATGAAGCCGGGGCAAACTATTTTATCTTGTCTCCTCAAAAGTGGATTAAAAGTACGAATGCTATCGGATTAATATCCAAATCAGGACGATACGGCGGAACCTACGCTCATAAAGATATCGCCTTTGAGTTTGCTTCATGGATTTCGGTTGAGTTTAAACTATATCTAATAAAAGAGTTCCAACGTCTAAAGGAAGAAGAGCAAAAACAGCTTGGCTGGGATATTAAAAGAAATCTTGCAAGGATAAACTACCGGATTCACACCAATGCCATCAAGGAGAATCTTATCCCACCAGAGTTGACAAGCCAGCAGATTAATCTGATTTACGCATCTGAAGCTGACGTGCTAAATATGGCGTTGTTCGGTATGACCGCTAAACAGTGGCGGGATACTAATCCGGACAAGAAAGGGAATATTCGCGATTACGCAATTGCGTCTCAATTGGTTTGCTTATCAAACCTGGAGAATCTAAATGCACTTTTCATAAATGATGGAATTCCCCAATCCGAACGTCTCGCTAAACTCAACCATATAGCAATTCAGCAATTGAGATTGCTTATCGATGACAAAGGTGTAAGAAAACTGGAATAGGACAAATAATGACGACACATCAGGACACGTTGCTGTCAAGAGCAGATGCAAGTTCTGTACAACCCCAACCCATCCTTCACTCCCGACCATCACCAGCCCATTGCTGATATTATAAACATACCAAAGCCTGCCATTAACCAAATCATTTTGTTTGACTTTGCTGTTCAGTTGCTTATATTGCAACTTAAGAAAATTTTGAATGTTAAATTTTAAGTGTTGAATTCTAAATTCAACATTCAAAATTCAAAATTAAACATTAATTTTCCGGAGGTTTTAATGAAGATGAACATACTCCTGTTTGCAGGATTGGCGCTTTTTTCCTGTCTGCTCATGAGCTGTCAACAACAAGCCAGCCAGGATCCCCCGACAGCAAAAGTTCAAAATGTCGTCGATGAATTCTACGGCGTAAAGGTCGATGATCCATACCGTTATATGGAGAATCTTGAAGACCCGGAGGTCAAAAGCTGGATCAAGGGACAAGCTGAATATGCGGCTGGTGTGTTAGGGAAAATCCCCGGCAGGGATGCAATCTACAAGAGACTGGAGGAATTGGACGCCGGTAAACCTTACCAGTTATGGGGCTTCAACCGGTTGAAAGACGGAACTATGTTCTATATGAAACGCAGCATAGGCGAAAACCTCCCCAAACTATACGTCCGCCTCGCCAAAAGCAATGAAGAAAAGCTGCTTATCGACTCTGAAACGATGACCTCTGCCGACGGTCAGCATTATTCTATCGGATATTCCACCCCTTCACCCGATGGACGGTATATCGCTTACGGTCTTGCCAAAGGAGGCTCAGAAGAGACGGTTCTGCATATTCTAAACGCACAGTCAGGGAAGAACCTGCCGGAAACTATAGACCGCATCGAAAATGCTTACAACAGCCCGCAATGGCTGCCGGACGGAAGCGGATTCTTCTATTGCAGACGTCAGCAACTCCCAGCAGGTGCTACGGAAACCGAAGTATATAAGAAAACCAAGGCATATTTCCACAAACTTAATACTGATATCAACAAAGACATCCTCGTCATGGGATGTGACCTATCGAAACTAAACGAGCTTATCGACGTGGATTTCCCAAGTATTTCCATTCCAGTCAATTCCGATTATGCGGTGGCTAAGATTAAACATGGAGATTCCAAAGAACTTACGATATACACCGCCCCCATTAAAAAACTCCTGAAAGGCAGCATCCCCTGGGTAAAAGTCTGTTCGGTCAACGATGAGGTAATCGGGTTCAGGGTTCATAATAACAACATCTACCTGCAAACAGCTAAAGACGCTCCGAGGTTCAAGGTCGTTCGTACATCGCTTGTAAATCCCGACTTTTCCAAAGCAGAGGTTGTAATCGATAAGAGCGAAAAGGTTGTCGATGGTATTACGATTGCCAAAGATGCCTTATACGTGAGTATGAACGATGGCGGCATCAAACGAATCGTCGGGTTAAAATTCGGTAAAGGTGCAAAACCAGTACAATTGGAACTACCCGATAACGCAGGTGGACATATCGTTTCATCCTCGCAACACTTCAGTGACATCTATATCTCAACTAATTCCTGGACCAAAGGCAGCCTCATCTACAAATACGATCCCCAAACAGGCAAATACACCGACTCGGGGCTATTACCTAAGGGTAAATACGACGACGTCCCCGGCTATGCATCCACCGAAGTTAAGGTCAAAAGCCACGATGGAGTAATGGTTCCGCTGTCTATTATTCACAAGAGCGACATCAAACTTGATGGCAGCAACCCAACCCTGATTAAAGGCTACGGCGCTTATGGCAGCACTTCCAACGCATCCTTCGATCCTCTGAAAATTGCATGGTTGGAGCGAGGTGGAGTAATCGCTGTTGCTCACGTTAGAGGAGGCGGCGCTTATGGCAAGGAATGGCATCGTGCCGGTAGGATGTTGACAAAACCCAACACGTGGAAGGATTTCATAGCCTGCGCTGAATATCTGATTGACAAAGGTTATACTTCCAGAAAACTAATAGCAGGACAGGGCGGCAGTGCTGGTGGTATCCTGATCGGACGCGCCATCACCGAACGTCCTGACCTTTTTACTGCGGCTATTATCGCCGTAGGATGTCTGGATGCTATTCGTATGGAAACAACCACTAACGGCGTCCCCAACATCCAGGAATTCGGCACGGTAACAAACGAGGATGGTTTCAAGGGCTTATATGAAATGAGTTCCTATATCCACGTTAAAGATGGTGTAAGCTATCCTGCGATTTTATTAACCCACGGCATAAACGACCCCAGAGTGAACCCGTGGATGTCCGCAAAAATGACCGCAAGGTTGCAGGCAGCATCTACCAGCGGTAAACCGATACTATTTCGCGTTACGTACGGCGCCGGTCACGGCATCGGATCAACCCGCAATCAACGCCTGGAAGAAACCGCCGATAAATGGGCTTTTCTCCTCTGGCAATTTGGCTTAGATATCTAAGTGTTGAATAATAGTAGAAGCGACACTCTTGTCGCTTGTTTCAATCCGCTGTCAGGGCGCCGTCCCTGACAGCAAAGCTTCAGAATGTGCTTTCAACCGCAGCGGGTTGACAGCGGGAGCGCTATTTTCCAAGGAATAACAAATCACAAATCAAATCAAAGAAACAATAGAAATAACCGATTTTTCCTCTCAAGGATTGGGAGTCGGACGAAGATCAACCGGACAGGTTGCCATGATCAGCGGCGCTGTTCCCGGTGATAAGATCGAGGTCAACTTTGAAATCACCAAAGGTAAAGGAATCGCTTTTGGCAAATTAATCTCAATCCTCGTTCCCTCTGAGCATAGAATCCCGCACCCTTGCGACCACTACTCAGCCGGATGCAGGGGATCGCTGTTCGGCGCTTATGATTACACGGAGGGACTAACCCTCAAGCGAAACCATCTGATTAACGCACTAAAACGCATCGGCAAGTTAGAAGAACCGGTTGTAAATAAAATCCTGCCATCTCCTGAAAAGTGGAATTATAGAGACCGTCTGGAATTCCAATTACAAATAGAAAGCGATCAATTAAGAATCGGTTTTGTGAGTTCTGACACTGTAATCCCCATTAAGAATTGCTGTCTCGGAGTGAAGAGCATCCAAAGCAGCCTTCAGAGAATGTGGGAAGACATCCCACAGATAAAACCAAATACACAGGTTGAGGATTTTAGAATTCTCCTGCGGGATAACGGCAAAGGAGAATCAATTGCAATCCTGTTCACAAAGACAGAGTCACAAGAGCATCTTGATATTATAAGGCAGTTACTAAAAGCCGGAAACTTTACCGGATGGGAGATCAGACTTGTGCGCAATTTCGATTCAAGGTTCTTTTCCTCGCGCCTGATAGACCGTTTTGGTGATAATTCACTTCACGTTGAAATTGGAGACAATACTATCGAGTTACAACCCCTCGCCTTCACCCAATCAAACCGTTCCGCATCCGGACTATTAAGGAGATCAGTTACTGATTTAATACCAGATGGCGGGAAACTGCTCGATTTCTACGGCGGTTATGGAGCATTCGCTTTAGAATATCTACAAAACAAAACAGGTAGCGCCGTAGTTCTCGAATCCTCAAAACCAGTAGTAACAAGCGGACGCAAATTTGTGAAATCCAAGCGCTTACCGATTAGATTCCTTCAAATCGATCTGAGTAAACTTGCCAGACGAGACATTCCGGCAGGTCAATATGATTCTGCAATCCTGGATCCTCCAAGAAACGGTCTGCACAAAATAGTCATCGATTACTTAAACACAACCGGTCCCCGACAGGTAATATATGTATCCTGTCACGCAGCAGCTCTCGCCAGGGACTTAAGAGAACTAACCGGCTATATTCCCGATTATTTCATCCCAATAGATATGTTTCCCAATACGTCTGAGTTAGAAACTATAGCAGTCTTACAGAGGACTGATTCCGAATAATGCACAACCATACATTCCCCAAGGGAATAAATACTGAAGTTTCGCCCAATTTCTATGGTGCGAAACTTCAGTATTTATTCCCTTGGGGAATGTATGGTTGTGCATTATTCGGAATCAGTCCTCTGTAAGACTGCTATAGTTTCTAACTCAGAC
>JAVCDD010000206.1 GCA_030765125.1 Candidatus Hatepunaea meridiana | reverse complement strand
CACTTCAAGCCCGCCATTGGATACCTCAGACGCTCAACAGACCGACAAGAACAATCCATCGGCGACCAGAGGCGTGTGATCGAAGCCTATGCGGTAAATAACGGATACAATCTTCTTAACTACTATACAGACGATGCCATCAGTGGAGCATCGTCTGAAGGCAGGGCAGCCTTCCTGCAACTCATCCAGGACGCTAAGCAGCGCGATTGTCCGTTCCAGTTTGTTCTTGTATATGATATCAAGCGATTCGGAAGGGTCGATAATGATGAAGCTGGATACTATCGCTACCAGCTTCGTCGCAAAGGCGTCGAGATCATCTATGTATCGGAGAACTTCAACGGCGACGATACCGACGATCTGTTGCGACCGGTCAAGCAATGGCAAGCACGCCAGGAGTTGAAGGACTTGTCAAAAGTTACGATCCGCGGATTGCTGTCTCGCGCCGATGGTGGCTGGTGGGTGGGAGGCATACCGCCTTATGGATACGATCTGGGATATTATGATGGGTCAGGGCAATATTTATGCACTGTCCGGTTTATGGGGAATGGGTCGAAACAAGTGCTCGATCAGGACGGGAATATCACTCGAACCGTTCCGAAGGGAGAGCGGCTGCAGTTTACTAAGCGTGATAAATCCCGTCTTATGCTGGGTCATCCGGATCGCATAAAACTCGTCAAACAGATATTCGACTGGTACGTGTTAGAAGGCGTGGGTTATAAGAGCATCGCCGATCGATTTAATCAGGCTGGTGTGCCAACCCCGATGGGCGGTCGGAGACGAACATCCAAAGAGGCAAAGTGGTGCGCTACGACAATTATGTCAATCCTGCAGAACCCGGTTTATACTGGCGATATGGTTTGGAATCGGCTGTCATTTGCCAAGTTTCACAAGATTTCCGATGGACGGGCAGTTCAAACGCGAAACTTCCCAGGGCACGGACCTTCACGTAACGGACAGGAAGACTGGATTGTTCATAGGAATAATCATCCGGCAATAATCACAAGAACTCGTTTCGAGCAGGTTCAGAAACGCCGTGAGGCAACTGCTAAATTCGGATATGCCAATACTCACAATGTAGGGCGAGGAGCCAGATCTCCATATTTATTGACTGGACTGATCCATTGTTCACACTGTGGGCATAAGTGGTTTGGCTATACCGTAAACAGCGGTCGCAAACGAAAGGATGGTTCAAACTCAAAGACCCTTTATTACGCATGTGGCGGGTATGTTGGTAAGGGTAAGTCTGTGTGTCCAAGACGGGTAGTTCGCAAGGAATGGCTGGAAGGTTGGGTGATAGAAAAGATCGAAGCGATGCTTAAGGAATACTTTGGGACTCCTGAAGGACTTGAGAAGATGCGTCGGATGGTTGAAGATGAGATTAATGATATGGTTCCGCAGATCGGAAAAGAGTTAGATCAAGTGGAAGGAAGGATTCAAGAAGTCAAACAAACCATATCCAACCTGATTGAAAACCTGACCTCGACCAATAGGGAATATGTTGACACCAGGCTGATTGAACTGAAGAGGGAGCTGGCGGTGCTGGAATCAAAGCATTTTGAACTGGAATCTGCAGGCGCGAAGAAGATAGAGATCGGGCGCCTGATCGATCAAGCTGTAGAATTGGCAGGGGAGTTCAAGACGGCGTTTGTTGAAGGTACGATTGAGACGAAGAGGCTGTTCTTAAGAGCTTTCCTGAAGCGGATTGAACTTGATCCGATGAAGGGAGCTGGGTACGCAATGTTTATCCTTCTACCAAGCGCGGAGAAAGTGATTGGTAACCATACTCATAGTTATCGTTCAGAACGTCTGAGCTTCCCCAGGCATGCATAATTCTGCATTGTACGACGTATGCACCAAACCTATTTTACCACGTATGAGGGATTGTCAAATTGACAAGTCGGATCACTTGGGCTTGACCGAATAGATTCATAGTTCGTATGATAGTGGTTTCAACGGGGAATCGAACCCAGTCCCACAACTTACGGAGTCCTTGATCATGTCCCAGAAGACTGATATGGGATATGTGTTTTGCGCCGCGTATGATTCCCATAATCAGCAGGGTGATTATGCGGCTGACTGGATAGATTTCATTGTGAGCTTTCAGTTCGCCAAGTTCGTTATTGATACATTCTTCGCCGCCAAGTTGATCCCAGAAGCGGTTCATCAAAGACAGACCGGCGTGGGATGTCGGATGTTTATTGGTAAAGCGTGGTGTAAATCGTGTCAAAGAGCGTTTGTTTATGCGATTCTTTCTATAATCCATTGGGTTAACCTCCTGATGTGCTTGATGGTTTGTTTTTCTACCGTCAATTTACGCATTTTCAGGAGGTTATGAAAATGTTTTCTGTGAAAATAAATTGATGTATGCAAATTTTAGGTATACCATAATTTTCAAAATAAAGAGGAGCTATACAAGCTATTACATTGTTATTTCAATTATTACAATTGGTTTTCTAAGTGAGAAATGTTAGATATAATGGTTAAATCACAGAAATCCAATACCAACTGGGCGGATGGAAAAAAAGATCAGTGACACGTTCGTCGGCATATAGGATCGCCTGAACAGTCTGTAACATTGAGAATTCAAGCGACTGACAATGAATCTAAAAAAAAATCGTCGAACGATCAAAAAGAAGGTCTTAGTACTTGATATGCGATAAAGCTCAATGTATATTTAATTAAGACTAACATGTAGTAGTGGTGCGCGCTGGATCCGATATCCCCATCTTCCCGAAAATAATCCTCCGGCGTAGACATAGCATTAGCGATTGATTCTGAAGCAATATTTAAGCGGTGTTCTGAATTGTCAGAATTGAGCGCAATGACCTAGGACCCCTAAGCAAGAGCGACCCGATTGAAGCCTGACTCTTCAAATATCCGAAGCACTCTCCGTCCGCCATCGCCACAGATACTAACGCGATCAGAAGAGAAGCTAAACCCCAATGAGACATTTCATACACCACATTTCACGCCCCAAAGGAGCATTCGCATCGGCGGAGATTTCTCTTTACAAAAAAAGACTCCCCTACATGTTAGGAGAATGTTAAGACTGATTGTAATTGTTATCATTGCTTTGACCATCAGAATGACGTATGTCCTCGCGCAAGGACGCTGGGTACAACAGTCGAGTTTGCCCACGAGAGACTTTGTATGGGGGCAACTGTGGTTTAATTCATCTACATCCGGCTGGTACACTGACCTGATCCATTCACGTATATGGCATACTTCTGATGGCGGTGAGAATTGGACAGCCATTCAATTGAATGTCGAAGGGACAAGTGGGATATTCTTCAAGGATGAATCGCATGGCTGGATTGGGGCTTATGTACCGGGGGGTGGAATTTTCAGTACGGTAAATGGTGGCGATGATTGGGAACTGCAGGCAGTTGGTCCTTATGGAGATATTTACCTCGGTTCGTTTAGGGATTTTTATTTTCTGAACGAAAGCGTAGGTTGGGCTGTAGGGGGAGAGACATGGGGAATAGATGATGAATATATTACTATCAAACGGGCAGTCATGCAAACGTTAAACGGTGGCGAGGATTGGTCGGTTATACTATTTGAGGAGTGGGAGAATGAGTCACCCCAGGATTCTATTCCGATCAGGGAATTCAAGCATGTA
Organism: Candidatus Hatepunaea meridiana; assembly: GCA_030765125.1. Taxonomy (GTDB): domain Bacteria; phylum Electryoneota; class AABM5-125-24; order Hatepunaeales; family Hatepunaeaceae; genus Hatepunaea; species Hatepunaea meridiana. The sequence goes on along the minus strand of JAVCDD010000206.1, from coordinate 21,802 downwards.
GCTTTTGCTGATTCGCTGAACGGTATCATTGCACCAGCACCCGGATTCTACGTAACAGAAGACGGTGGAGAATCCCTGGGGCAGCTTCAGTATCCCGATTTCTATGTTTACGACATTGTTTGCATCGACAATGAGGATTATCTACTGGCAGGCGGTCGAGTTCAGCGACGTCTTAACCAGGCGCAAATTCTCAAATCAAGAAATGGAGGTGCCGTCTGGGATACTGTATATAGCTTAGTCAGTGATGAAACATCATTCATTGCTGAGCTAGCGATGGTTCCTGGGAGTGAGGATGGTTGGGCAATCGGCAGTCGAGATAATGATTTCTCTCCTTTGGTACTGAAGACTACCAACTCTGGAGATGAATGGGAAAACGTGGAATTCCCAAACTTCAATGATTTAATGGACATCTTCTTTTTCGACTCCTTGAATGGCTGGATTATCACTCTAGATAATGAAATTCTTAGCTACGAGCCTGAGAACAAGATGGATGGAAATGATCAATCGCCTCCGACTGGATTTTCATTCGTTCAGGTTTATCCCAACCCCTTTAACTGTATAGTAAGTATTGAGGTTAATACCTCTCAATCCTGTTCTGTATTTTGGCAACTTCTTACCAGTAATGGTCGAATCCTCCAGAATGGCAATGCAGGCACGTTCATCGGAACTAACAATTTATACCTTAATCTTAGGTCTTTCCCGGCAGGTGAATACTATTGCCATCTTACAATGAGTTATCCCTTGGAAATAAAGCATCAGGTAATCGGACTATCCTTGGTTAAATAAATCCAAACATCTATCTTAATTGGAAGGAGTCAGCTATGAATTCTGAGTTAATTCAATCATGTTTAGCTCTTCGCATTGTTTTATTGGCGATGCTACTGAACATTTTATCATTCACACCACCCATATTTGGATTCGATCCTCAGGACGAGGAAGAATCCCCTGCTTATTATCCCGGTGAGATCATTATTCAGTTTAACAGCAACGTTCTGCCGGTGACGTGGTCAGAATCGGGTGGCGAAGTTACCACTAGCCTTTCCTGGCTTAATACGTTCGGACAGACGAATGACCTTAGCGCAATGCGAAGGCTATTCACCAGCATAGATGCATTTTTAGGGACATTCGATACCGGCCTCACAGGTTGGTACGTTCTCACTTTAGATGAATACTCGGATATACCGGATCTTGTTGACGATCTGGAGCTTTATGCAGATGTCAAATATGTTTGTGGCAACCTCTTGGGAAAGTTCTGTCTTCCTCCAAATGATCTCTATTACACTACTCAGCAATGGGCAATGGAGATAACAAATACTGAAGATACATGGGATGAACTTGATCAAAATGGTGAACCTGGAACGTATGTGCTTATCTTTGACAGCGGAATCGATTGGACCCATCCCGACCTGCTACATAATATTTACATCAATGAGAATGAGGATGATGGGGACGGGGTATTCGAACCAGAGATCGGTCAAGATATTGGCGAGCAAGTTGGCATCGGAGATGACGCACCCGGACTAATCAACGTGGACGATGACAATGATGGAGCAGTAGATCTTAACGATTATCAGGTCATGGGCGCTGATTATGACAAGGATGGGTATCCATTATTTGGCGGTAATCAGGTGCTCGAATCATCTCCAGGAAATCCCGGAGGTGATGACGATCCTGATGACGTAGCTTATGCATCGTTTGACGACGACGAAAACGGATACATGGACGATGTTGTAGGCGTTCCATTCGGCCCTCGTCGCGACCAGCCTGAACAACCGGATTTGATAGCTCCTTACGACGATGTTGGACACGGGACGATGTGTGTCGGAATTGCCGGGGCACACACTAACAACAATCGTGGAATTGCCGGTGTCGCAGGCGGTTGGGGACAAAATGATGCGGGTTGCGAAGTTGTAGGTTTGAGAGTGACAAGATTAAACGGCAACCTATGGGTGCCCGATGTTGCCAATTTGATTAGTGCTTTGGAGTACGCATGTTGGTGGATTGACTCAGATCGGCGGATTATGAGTTTAAGCATCGGATTCGATGGATATGATCCAAATGATATGGGAAATCCCCTGAGGCGAATGCTTGTTCGGATTGCTGAAGAGTACATAGTTCTTTGTGCTTATGGAAATTCCAGTGATAACGTCAATATTAACACACTGGCTCTTACACCCGGAGTAATTGCCGTGACTGCATCAGGCGTAAATGATGTAAGAACTCACTATTCCAGTTACTCATCGCCTACGAACGATCAATGGGTGTCAATTTCAGCTCCGGGTGGGGAGTATGTCATTATGACTCCAACATTTGAAGAATTCCAGTACCACAATGATTTTCATCATTGGTCAACAACTTATCATCATGTATCTGCAACCGGAACATCTGGAGCGACGCCATTTTGTGCTGCAGTTGCCGGTCTAATATGGTCGGAAAACCAGGAACTCTCTAATGATGAAGTTATTCTGAGGCTATTGGGAACAGCCACCGATATCAACGTGGCTTGTGATAATTACTATCGTCATTACGGATTGATGGGAAGTGGACGCGTCAATGCCTTCGGCGCTGTTGACGCGGAGAACTTTCCCCCTTCACCTCATATTCACCCGCTTGCCCTCACGATAACTGAGGATGACGAAGATGGATGGGTTGAGCAGGGGGAAACTGTTGCTATAACCCAGCTCTTTAGGAACGGCTGGTTGGATGCAACTGACTTGACCATCACCCTGGTTGAAGACGGGGATGACCCTAATGTCGAAGTCACAAATCAAGGCGGTGATGGCCAGGGTGATTATCCAGTAAATATCGACTATGACGATATTATCACCAATGAAAACAACCCCTTCGAGCTAACAATCGGAGAAAACTTTAACTGTGAAACCGGCAATCCTGTAACGCTGTTGTATCAGGTTCGCAGCACCTATGATGATGAAGAGAATTATGAGGTGGACATTCCTGTCCGTTTTCATGTTCTCCGACCACCTGACGAGAACTTTCCGATAGAACTTGGCTATCCTCTAACTTCCTCTCCGGTGCTCGCTAATGTAGATGAAGATGATGACTTAGAAGTCGTCATTGGGAGGTGCGAGGACGAATTCTTTGGTGTATGGGCAATAGAAGGGAATGGAGACAATGATCAACTTTTTGAAACTGGGGGCGCAGTTTCACTGTCTGTCGCTGCCGCCGACCTCGACCGCGATGGCGTGACCGAAATCATTGCTTTCGATGATGAGGGTGACCTATACGTCTGGAATCGGGATGGCTTCTTTTGGGATAACCCCGTTCATGTTAGTGATCATCCCCCTATTGTATCACCGGTTATATACGACGCCGACGGAGACGGGGATTATGACATACTAGTTGGATGCTTCAGAACCAACGATGTTACTGACGACCTGTTTCTCTATAGTACCGATGGGAATCTTATCTCTGCGGTGGCCATAGAGGATGGCATATTAAGGGACGGGGTAGCCGTTGGAAGGATTAGCGACGAAGGCAATTGGAATACCGTTTTTGTTATATCGCGTCTCGGCGGGATTGGGCACATTCTGAAGCTCGCGAGTGATGATTTGGATCTAATATCCCAAAGGAATATTGAAGACTACAACTATCCCAGGTCCTTCTGTCTTGGCGATGTTGACCGTGATGGAGGTACAGAGATAGTTTGTCGTTCTGAGAGTAGTCTCTATGTTATTAGCGCAGAGACCCTCAATCAACAGGCTTCCATCGGAGAACTTGCTGCGGCCACGTATAAGGTTCCAATTGAGCTAATACTGGCTGATGTTCTTTTCGACCGTAAACTTGAGATTATTACGGTGTTAAATAACAGAGCTGTAAATGTATATGATGATGATCTCTTCCTACTTGGAATAAATTACCCTTACCAATATGGCCATGTGAGAGCTGGTTACCAGCAACCAATCGTTGGCAATCTGAACGATGACGACGAGCTCGAAATCATCTACAATTTCAACAAAGGGTTCCTGCAAGCAATAAGCCCATCATCGTGTTCTACAGTGCCTGGATATCCTGCGATAACTTCTCCATCTGCTTTGAGAGAATGGCTTGAAGAGAATTATGATCACTATCAATACACACCAACCATTTCTTCTTCGCCTTTGATAGGATCTCTCAATGGTGAAAACGTAACCTTGGTTACCGGATCAAGTTACTATTCAACTGACGAAGAAGATGAGATTGAAGAAACATATGGCAGGCTGTATGTCTTCCAGAACGAGGCTGAGTATGACCGGTTGTCAATCCAATGGGGTGAGTACCGGCACGACAGCAGGCATACCGGATGTTACGGCGTGCCAGTTGACGACGGTGAAATCGATGGTGACTCGGTAGTAAGACTTGGAGGGCGAGTCCATCTAAGCACACAAATCACTGTTCCGGCGACATCGACGCTCATTATTGATCCAGGAACGATTTTTGAGTGTGACCCGGGAATAAGCACTGTTAGGATCGTTGTCAACGGTCAACTGATCTGTCGGGGAACGCCTCGCGATTTGATTTACTTTGTTTCGACTTCACCTGGACAGAAGTGGGGAGGAATCAGACTCGAAAGCGGATCATCAGCGTCAAGCGTAATCAAATATTGCAGCATTCAGGACGCCCAATACGGTGTGAGATGCGCGGTATCTTTGCCGGATAGTTCCATTGCGCATAACAGCTTCACCGATTGCCATTACGGAATCTATGCCTCAAGTTCCAACGTTGCGATTGATGGCAATTCGTTCGTTGGTGGCGATATCGGCGTCCGACTTTATAATTGTTCCAGCCCTGTTGTTTCAAATAACGATTTCGAAGACATGGCAGATAAGGGCATCAACTGTTACAATGGAACGTCAGTGATAATTCAGGACAACACATTTTCGGATACTGACTACGCTGGCATTTATCTGCAGGGAGCCCTGGGAACCTTATCCGGCAATTCGGTAACCAGTTGTACCCGAGGAATTGTCTGTTATGGGTCCTCACTGGATATGGATCACAATTCAATCACTCAATGCACCATGGGAGGTCTTCCTCTCTTTAACGATGCAAGACCGGTTCTTAACCCATCTTCGGGTGGCTATAATACTATCTCCCATAGTGGTATTGCAGAAATTCCCGTGTATGGTGATCTTTATCCATTTTTGGATTATGGTTACAATAATATTTTCAACAATACTGGTTCTGAAGACGAACCATTCATTGAACTAATCGCCACTTCAATTGATCCATTTACATTTTATGTACGGAACAACTATTGGGCAGAAACTGCTCTTACTTTTGATCCTGAAGATCGCTTCATACCATATGATCCAATTAATGATTACAAAGTTATTTATCTGCCGTTAATGACAGAGTACCAGACAGATGATGACGATGATGGACCGACGCCGCTTGACGACAGCCTCCAAGTAGCTATGCGCCTGATTCATAGCGATGAGAATGACCGCGTTGAGTCAATTTTCCGTTGGATATTGGAAAATCATCCGGAATCTTCTCATGCCCTGACTGCAATTGAAGGATTGTTTTTTCTGGCTTTGTTTCAGGGGAACGATCTCGAAGAAATGATTAGTGAATTGGATAGCCTTCGTGAAACATTTGAAACAGCTCTGCACCGAAAAAAGATAGACGATGTACTTGCACTTTGTCAGCTTGAAATTGGTATGTACGATGAAGCCTTAAGCTATTACGAATCCGTCATTTCCGACCCGCCGACCGCAATCGATTCGGTTTATGCTGCAATAGGTTACTGTACAGTTCAACTCAGACGGCTGTTGATGGAAGATGGCGGTGAGGAAATCAATTGTGTATTACAGACAACCACCGACACCAACTCACCAATCTGGCATCGTAAAACTCGCCACATATCTTCGAAAGTGATGCAGTCATCTGACCATAAGGATTCAAGTGTTATAGAAGCAATAGAAAGCTTGATGCCTACATCTGAGGAAGACTACAATTCAACCGTTAACCATCTCTTAAACTGGATAGAAACAAGCGTGGGGAAACCAGTCGAAGGTACCACGATTTTACCGACTGATTATTTCCTTGAACAATGCTATCCGAATCCATTCAACTCTGTTACCTTGATTAAGTACGGTTTGCCTGAAGATGCCCAAGTTAAACTAGTCGTATACGACGTTCTAGGACGAGAGGTGCTTCAGTTGGTGGATGGGCAGATGAAAGCTGGGTATCACTCAGTACTCTGGGTAGGCACTAACGTAAGTGGATCACAGGTGTCTTCAGGATTGTACCTCTATCGTCTTGAGACAGGTACATTCGTAAAGGTTAAAAAAATGACTCTGATCAAGTAGCATTGCTACACGAATCAGTGAGAAGCAACAGGGGCAGCCAATCGGTCGCCCCTGTTGTATGCGGTTATATTAAATATCATTCAAATCATCACACGAACCCGAAGTTCCTTCCTTCCCACAAATCCCGTCAGTTCTGGACTTGCCCGTTTTCATCACCTAGTGTTCAGTCCCAGAATTGACTATATTGTAATGTCGTAATATTTCTTCTGCTGTTTTCACCCAATGAAATGGAACCGGATGCTCATTCCAATCCCTTATATAACTATGAAGAGCTTTTTGTAAATATAATTCGCTTGTGAAACTGCCATGTCTTATCCTTTGACGAGTTAATATAGAAAACCAAGCTTCAACCATATTTATCCAGGAAGCTGATGTAGGAGTAAAATGCCAATGATAGCGGGGACGCCGCTTAAACCATTTCTCTACTTTCGGATGTTTGTGAGTACCATAGTTGTCCAGAATAAGATGTATCTCCTTTGAAGGATACTCTAAGTCGATCTTACGCATAAATGCCAAGAACTCCTGATGACGATGACGCTTGGCACACCGTCCAATGACTTCGGGATTAGTCAAGTTTAATGCAGCGTACAGCGTTGTCGTTCCGTTCCATTGATAGTCATGTTTACGTGCAGCAGGATGCCCGGGACCTAATGGAAGGATCGGCTGGGTGCGTTCCTGAGCCTGAATCTGGCTCTTCTCATCAATACTTAGAACTAAAGCCGCTTCCGGTGGATTCAAATAGAGACTGATGATATCAACCACCTTTTCAACCAGCAACGGATCACGGCTGTATTTGAATGTCTTCTCCCGATGTGGTTGAAGCTTGTGGGCTTTCCAGATACGATGAACAGTTGATTTTGAGACCTTGACCTCTTTAGCGAGACGTCTGGCGCTCCAATGTGTAGCTTGTTCTGGCGATGTCAATGTAACCGCAATTATTTCTGCTTCTTTTTCAACACCATAAACCGGTTTACGTCCACGTCCTTTCTGATCTTTCAGTCCATCAAGTCTCAGGGCATGGAAGCGGTTAATCCATAATCTGGCGGTGTTGATGTTACAGCCCAGTTGCTGTGCGATTTCTTTGTTGGGCAACCCTTTCAGAGGCTAAGAGGACTACTCTTGCCCGTTGAACGTCACGAACAGCAGCAGATGGTGAACGTATTACTTTTTCCAAAGAGCGTTTCTCTTCGCCAGTCAGTGTTATTTCTAATGGTCGACTCATGTCTTCCTCCTTGTATATGGTTAGGAAGAAGATACAACTTAATTTTGAACAACGCAAGTACTATTTAGTCAATTATGGGACTGAACACTAGCCTCTATTTTCAGCAGAGATCTCTTCATCCGATAACGATATCAACATATCGGATGACATCCCAAGCCATCAGGTTCAATTATCGTCTTCTTTAATATTGGAAGCGGTGTATGCACATCCTGCACGATATTGCCCAAAATCAGCCAAAAAGGCAGAAGACCGGTCAAAATGACTTGACCGGTCTTCTTTATTACCTGTAGCGGGGGCAGGATTAGGGGAGGTAAAGAAGACGCTGTAGGGTTGAGGATGTGCTTTTTAACCTGATAATAGGGACTCCAGCAAAGTGATGAAAGAATAGAATAACTTGAAAAACATAAGAAGTCGTAGGTTCAATGCGGGTTATTTGCAATACATTGATATAGCGATGTTTATAGATTGTCAACAAAGTCGTAGGTTTGAAGCGGGTGGAAATAAGCTCTAAACATCATGGTTTGAGTCCTTCTCGGTTCCCATGTGGCGGTTCATTTGATTAAGAGAATTGGTTTTAGATTGAAAAAGAGATCATTCTTCTAAAATATTTAGGTAATGGAATGATCGTAAATCCAGAAGAATCATTACTTGCAATCTGAATGGAATGTAGGGGAGAGTTAGTTGCCTTCAGGTAACTAACTCTCCCGAGATTTTCGGTAACTAAGGTAACTAACTTCGGGAATGAACTCCTTTTTCCCATTTTAATTGCTCAAGCTCATACTGGACACTGTAGTTTGTGAATCAGATATCGAGAATCCTATTAATCGGCATTGATTGACTTTCTTTTTCGCACCGGATTGCATTTTGACCATGCACAACTGATACAACTGCACAATGTTATATCCCGAATTCATATACCCTTCGTCTGAAAAAACTCCCAACCAGACCTTACGGATATTTCAAATCCGTTTCAAAATATCATTCTCCATCACTTATACGTTGTAATTTAAGCAACCTGCCATCTCTATCCGATGCAATTACCGCAACATCTCCATTTGACAATGCGAATCCCCAATACTTCGTAAATTTTTCTAACTCTGCAAATGCTTGTAGTCCTTCATCTGTCCAACCATTACAAATACCACCTTTAGAATCAAAGTGTATTATCTCCATCTCTTTTCCCCATATAGTCCATAAACCATGCTTGTTGTCCGACAAGAAGCGAGAATACTGGTATCGTCTATTGCCAAAACCTATATCGCTATTCTCCGGAATGAATCCGTAATTACCCATTTGTCTATTCCAGGGAAAAGTTATACATTGGACACCGAACTCCCCAAGCTGTTGAGGTACTACCCACATATTTTTACCTGTGTTTACTATTGTGAATGACCTGAATGGTGAAGCTCTAAAATGTTCTGGTAAGGTTTCAATATCCGGGTTTGAATGTTTGTGGACATAAAATTGCTGCTCGTCCCAAGCTCCGCTCGAATGAAGATGCTTGCCAATAGCTCCAACTATATCCCAATTGCCCTCTTCAATGATAATATAAATGCCATCACTTTCATGTAATCTGGCGCCGGCAAGCTTAGCCTCAAATTTCATTTTCAAGCTGCTTGGTTTCGCCCAGATTTGATTGCCCTCGTAGTCATACTTTATTACCATTACATTGTCCTTCTGTGCAAAGATGAGTCCATATATTTCATTCTCGTTAATTAGAACATCGGTTTTGTTATCTGATCCATATTTCCACCGGGATTCCTCATCGTTCTCATCCGGTACGGTAATAATATCCCTCTCCCACAGCAATTTACCTTTGGATACATCGATGCAAAACAACCTGCAGTAATGTGATTGATCGATCATCGAAATCATAACGACAGCATGTTTTTCATCCGGTGAAACTGCGACTTGGAAACTTTTATTTTCCAGAACCTGCACTTCCTTACTAAGTTCGATCTTCCAAAGCAGATCACCTTTCATGTCAATGGCAAGCAGGATCGGTGAGCCGTAATTGTAGTAGTTAGACAATGAACTCGGACAGATAAACAATAACATCATTTTTTTCAACCGGTGTGATGTTACCAGAGCTTTTTGGGCCAGGATAGGGATGCTTGGTTTTTCGTCACTCTTTATTTTCACACCTCTGTCGTCCAGTTCGTTCATCCGTAGTCCCTGCCAGGAATGAAATAACAGAATTCCAAGATTACCGTTTCTTAGTCGCCACACTGTTACAGCCTCAGCGCTGAATCCATTGCTTATCCCATCAATTCGAATATCTTCGATGACAGATTTCCCGGAAGAATCGTACAAGGCTAAGTATGGTTGACCGTAATATCCGGAGCGGTACTGATAACTCACCAGCCAGAATCCGTTATCCAAACCCGGTAAGACTGAATACCTTCTCCCGACTTTCGGCGATCCAAGTCCGGTAAAGCTATGACTATTAGTACCGGCATACATTACTAAATCGCGTTGCACGAGTGTAATAGGCTGCTCCCAAACATGCTCTCCGCTTATTGACAGTCTGAATACCTCTGTCCATTCTATTCCGCCCTGTTTCCTCAGATCAAGATTAATCGGGATAATAATGTCCTCATTATTAAGCTGAGTGAGATTAGTCTGCCAATCGTTTTCATTAAAGGATATACTTGGAGGTTTGTTGAACTCATTATTAACTGTCCAGTTCGCAACCTTTCTACCCTTCTTAGTCCATGGGAAGGAGTTATTATCAGGATCATAGACTGTTGCCCAGAGCGCAGTCTCTGTTGAATCTTTTGTTGTATTCAGGATGAGGAATCGACCATCTTTCAGGAGTTTCAATTCTGAATAGACTGTCTCAAAGCTGATCAAATGACTACATTCTCTTCCTTTGTAATTCCCGTTTTTATCAATTTGATGTATTGAAAGACCTTTTTCATATAAGGTATCACTTTTAACCTGTACCGATTCGTTATATACGATAGGCACAATAGATTTCTTTTGTCTTCCTAATAGGATAACAGAACCGTTCTTGAAGCAGCTCATTTCGATTTTCCCGCCCTCAAGTGTCTTTGCCTCGGGACCGTCGCCTTCAAACCAACCATTCTCTTCCCACAGACGTCCACCGTTATAATCGAAGTGGTTAAACCCTTTTATCTTTGGCGGAGAATCCTCGGGATAACCCAAGTATCTAGCTTTATATGTGTAATTATACCAAAATCCACCGTTATGATCAGGTATCATCCTTTTGATCGTTTTATCCCAATTATAAATTTTCGGCACATTCCAGTTCTCTCTACTCTTGCCATCCGCACCTATTGCGAGTATACCATACTTGAATGTTATATACATGCCACCGCGGTCATCATGAGCTAATCCACCGATTCGATAATTAATATGATTTTCATCAAGTGACTCTCTTCTTTTGAACTCCCTGCGCTGAGGAATATTCTCCCATACAGATTCACCTGATGGATTATATTTTCGGTAATTCAAATAAACGCCTGTTATATCATTCGGGATCTCCTCAATCCATGCAGTGAAGATGTTACCATCCGAATCAGAAACAGACTGTATCTTATTGGTGAGTGATCCAGGTAAGCTCAATCGTATCGGCAATTCAGATTCAGTTTTACCGTCGCTTCTCATCACTTGTAAGAAATTTGAATATCTCTTTGAAATGGGATCCTGCTCAGACCAGATCAGCATCACTGCCTCGCCATCCCTGATGCTGTAAAATCCACTATAGTTTAAACTTGGAGCTGACCAGATGGTTACTCCGTCATCGCCAAGCAATAGTTCAGGTTCAGCCTGAAGATTTTGCATGAGAAGAACCAGTAATAGAATTGGGATGATAATTGGTTTCAGAATCCAAGCTTTCAAATCAGTCATTCTCCCTCCCTGATACGCTGTATTTTAATTTTCCTTCCGTGCTCTATCATACCAAATATTACAAGGTCACCGTTCTGTAGTAAGAACTCCTTATGCTCCTTAAAATTCTGCTTGTATTTGAATACCGGTATCCACTCCTTACTCCAGCCCTCTTGAAGCTTTGCTTGTGAATTGTAATGTGTAACTCTCATCGGATCATGCCAAACCGCCCAGAGACCACCGGTTCCATCGGGTGTTCCCTGCAGTAAAATCCTTGAACCAGAGCGAGACTGATCAAACCCGACCGGCGCTGTACCTCTATCTCCCATCAGTCTTTTCCAGGGTGAATCAACGCACTGGATACCATAATTCAGGTACACTGTCGGTACTACCCACATGTTTTTTCCACTAAACGAAGGGATGAAAAACCTTCCGGCAGGTCCCATAACCTTCTCGTAAGGTGTTGTATAAACATAGTAGGTTTGATCCCGCCTCACCCCATTTGAAAGCAGATTTCTTCCGTATGTTATTACCATTGAATAAGTGTTTTTCTGCATCAGGTAGTAGATCCCGTCCTTTTCATGGAACTTAGCGCCCACAAATTGGTCGACTACGTCGATTGGACGCCTGAAAGGGACTTCCCAGAACTCTTCACCCTTGTGGTTCATTCTTGAAACGAAGATTACATTTTTATATGACAAATAGAGGCAGTATATCTCATTCTCATTAATGATAACTTCATTTCTATATTTCAGGCTTCGCCTGGAATATTTGTTTAGTGTTAGATTTTGAGGTCCGAATAACTGTTTCGCCCAAACTATTTGTCCATCGAGAATATCAACCCAAAATACCTTATAGGGATAATATCCCTTATTTGAAGTAGCAGTGACAACCACATGCATCTTGTCAGGAGTGAGTTTCAACTGCATCTGTACTTTTGGATTGATTGTGAAATCATTGGAAAGCTCCTTTGTCCAGATAAGTTCACCTTTAGGGTCAATAGTTGACAGGTAGATCTTTTCAAACCCTCTATCCTCAACTTTATAACTTGGGCTCCACAACAGGATTGTTTTATCTTTTACCCGTAGAGTTTGGTTAATGGTTACCTGATCAATTGTCGGGATTACCATCCTGCCCATTGGATCACCCACAATCGCGCCACGTTTATCAACATCAAAAGCGATAAAACCGTTCCATTTGTGAAAAGCGAGAACTGTTAAATTGTCATCATTAACCCAAACCGAAATCGGATCGACCTTGAAGCGGGTAACAGAGTTGAATTTGAGTGAGTTCTTCTGGACAAATCTCCCATTGTAGTCGTGTAGATTCACTTCCAGTTTTCCGCCGGTGTTAGTGTTATTTAGAAAACTCGTCAACCAGAAGCAATCATTTAAACCGGGGAGGATGAATATCTCGTTGTGAGTCAAAGTTGATACAAATTGTGATGGTGAGCCGATAATTTTGATATCCTGTTCACTTAACACATCTTCAGCAATGATGTACGGAGCCTCCCACACATGCTCCCCTTCAATCGACATCCGGTATATCGCTATCCATTTAGGTCCATCCTGTGAACTCAGGTCGAGCCTTATCTGGAAAACTATATCACCGTTATTTAATTGAGTGATCCTGCCGTATTTAAAGAATCTATACCTCATGCTTATCTTGGGTGATTTATCGTAGATTTCATTGCTTTTCCAACCAGCAACCTTACGACCCTCCATGCCCCATGGGAATTTGTTCTTTCTCGGATCATAGATCGTTGCCCAGATTGAAACCTCTTTGTTCTCATAATACTGGTAGGATATCAGGATTTTACCATCATTTAAGATTGTGAATCGAGGATTTCTTGCTTTGATCCTGATCTGGTGATAATATTTCTTTCCCCTGAAGAATCCGTTTTTATCGATCTGGTACAGTGAAATATATCCAGGGTAGGTTTTCCGTTCGTATTTATTCTCCGTACCTTCCAATTTGACACTTTCTTGCTTAATTTCATTAATAATGATTAAGCCATTCTTATATGCAATAATGTTTTCACTCTGCCAAGCTTTCATGTCGCGTTCAGGAATATCTCCTTTAAACAGGCTGCTGTCTTCCCAGAGAACTTCACCTTGATGATTTATTCGTTTAACTACATATGAGTAACCTGGATTTCGGTTACCAGACCTTGTAAAATACCAGAAACCACCTTCATTGTCCAATATTGACCAAGGGAAGTTCTGCCGACCCTCCGGTTTCCAGTCCGAACGCTTCATCCCATTTCCACCCAGAGCAATCATATCAAAACCACGCAGTTTTACATAACACCCACCGCGCTCATCAGGTATAACTTTCTCTATTCTATGTCTTAGTCCTTCATCATTAAGTGAGTATTGCGTTTTCTGTTCAAAACGGACAGGTTCCTGGTTCCATAATGATTCACCGGAAGAGGAGTATTTTTGGACGTACAAATTTTCAGCGGTGTGTTCCCCTGGTCTGTGTTCAATCCAAACCGCATATATGTTACCACTGAGATCAGAAACGGTATATATCTTACTGATTTTCGACCCAATTGAGCTGAGTCGTAGGGGAGATTCTAATTCTGCTGTTCCATCACTGTTCAATATCTGCATGCAGTGATGCCTCTCATTGGTCTCAAGCGTGTTTTCTGACCAGATTACAAGTAGAGCCTCACCGTTTCGCACCGGGAATATCCCCTTATAATCCAATACAGACATCGACCAGAGGTCTACCCCAACATCACCATAAAGACGCCTCGGTTCTGCTTGTAGACTTAGGCAAATTGCTGAGATCAGGAATAAAGTAATTAAGTTTGGATATTTTGAGTTTATAAAATTCATAACAACCACGTTTATCTTGTTGAATACGTAAAAATTAAGAAATATTGTAATTCTTGCACGACATTTCCATCTCCAGAACAACTTGAGTCCTTTTCTATGCCAACCGATTACAGTTTCTGGTTTATTATAATTATTGTCTGACGACAGTTTTTAAAAGAATCGAGAAATCAAAAGAAAAACGGAAAGCAAATAATAGATACTTGGTTGATCCTCGCTGCATTTTGAATTGATTGACAAGTACCGCTCACCAGCGCTTGATACAATCATGCCGAATGGCGAAATTTTCATCAACTGGCGCGCTTGTTGATGAGCACACAAAGAATCCAACTTTAGACCTGAATCAAACAATGGGGGCAGGTCAAATCAGCTACCTCAGCAACACCGCCCTCTTCACCATCGACAACGGGCACGGTAGTATGTGCCACACAATAATCCTAAATCATCTACTCAACAAACTCAAAAGCTCCCATATCGGGAGCATCACCAATAAACTCATCCGGAGCGATGTCGATCACTGTGTCACCATCGACTACATAAAGATTAATGCCAGCATCAATACAGGGTGAATCAGGAAGCAGATGAAAATTTGCGGAATCAGTGTTGATGAAATTGGGTTCTAAGTCAGTATTTCCCTCAAGCCATTGAATTTGTCTGATATCCCCATTTCTAATTGAATCCTGTCCATTCTCAATATCCGAATACAAAACAGTCACTTGACCTGTGGCACATTCGATTTCACTACCGGAGTTTCCCCAAACAATACTGTTTGCAATTGTCAGAATACCGTATACATAGATTCCACCAATTTCCTCAGCAACATTATCACACAAAGTTACATTTTCCAACAACATATCGGAGGTGACACAAGAGATTCCGCCTCCTTCCGAGGCATTGTTTCTGTAAATTAGCGTTGAAACAAACTTGTAACTCCCTGAAACAGAAAATACTCCGCCTCCCTGTGAATCAGAAGTATTGTTATTGATTACGGAATTTGTCATTTGAAAATTAATTGCTGAACCCGAATATATCCCACCACCTTGCTGTGCTCGGTTTGCCGTTACAGAAACGTTGTTTAGTAAGACTGAATCTATATTGCTCAAATATATGCCGCCTCCCTGCACCTCGGTAACATCATTGTTCGAGATAATAGAATTATTGATAAATATTTTCTTCGTTAATGTGCATTGAATCCCGCCTCCACTTGTTATGGCACTATTCCTATTCACGACAGCATTATTTAAAGTAAATGAAGAATAACGTGCTGAGATACCCGCCCCAACATCGGCTAAATTCTCTTCAATAATAACAGAATTGATAATTGGGTTAGATTCACCAGTTATATATATTCCCCCACCGGTGCGTTCAACTGAATTTCCAATAATATTAAGATGTTCCAGGGTTGGACTTGAGTCACGAATATAGATTCCTCCGCCGTAATCTGTGTTCCCATTTTGAATAGTAAAGCCTATTAGCACGGATTCTTTACCTTCGCCGTTCTTGAAACCTACAACACTTCTACCATTTTGAGATCCATTAATTCTCGTTGAACAAATATGTGCTTTGTTATTGGAAAGAAGAAAAAGGCTGCTTAATACAATATCCTTACCGACAAAATCAATATTCTCGTAGTAAATACCAGGTTTAACAATTATTGTATCACCATTTTCTGAATTATTTAGCGCCATTTGGATGTACGGGTAATAATCAGGAACCTCAATATAATGAGGAGGAATAACAACTTGATTATTAACTTTGGTGGGATTCTCATTACTGCAGCTGGTAATAATCACAAATACGATTAAGATTAAATGCTGAAAAGTTTTGCTCATTATGTTTTTTCCCACTAATGATTAATAATTTTAGAACGTGTTACCATAATTATCACTTCAGCAACACCGCCCTCTTCACCACCGACCTCCCACCACTCTCGAGCCTCACGAAATACAACCCGGCGGCAAGCGCACCAGCATTCCATGCAACCCTGTGCCGCCCCGGTCTAATCCTGCCGTTTGGAGTCAAATCTTGCACCAACCGCCCACCGAGATCATAGATTCGCAGTGTTGCGGCAGCCTCATCCGGGAGTGAGAAAGAAATCATGGTGATTTGATTGAACGGAGAGGGGTAGCAGTCGCCGAGCTCGAACGACTCGACTGCGTTATTTTTATCTACTCTAACACCCGTCAGGTCATCACCCAGCAATTGCACCCGCTTTTCTCTGGAAACCGGCTTGTTGTCAACTCGATCGTCTTTCGTAGCTATAACCCAGACCCTACCGGTGTTTGGATCGATCTCTGCTTTGCACCACCTCATATTATCGTACCTGAAGACATTCAATCCCTCCTCCGGGTATCTTTCATCCTGTGGATCTCCCTCGCTATTCAGGTGCGTCACCCGGACTATCCCCTCCTGCAACCAGACAAACCACACCCCGCCTTCCGCGTCAGGGAGCAAATCAATACTGGTCTGCTCATGACCTTCAAATCCTTCCGCAACTACCGTTCCATCATCGCCCATCATCCGTTCGCCATCAGGACTGAGCCGCTGCACAATGTGGCGACCACCACTGACTACCAACAGCCACCACCCTCCATCAGCGGCAGATTTCAGAAATCCCGACCCTAAACCATGCCTTTCCCTCCACTCTCTGTTGAAAAAATAAAGTGTGTCAACAGAGAGTACTGTGGAAGATGCGCCCAGTACTATTATATCGAGAGGGAGGGCATTTCGGTATATGACTGCAGTAGTGTCAAAGAAGACAACTTGGTCAGGTTTGAAATAGGATTCTTCCCTGTTGACATCGCCGATCGGATTATTTTGCCAGACCGGTTCGAGTCTGTCGTTAAACAAGCTGGTAAGCCACTCATCGTTCCCCGAATAGAGGATCAACCACCCCTGCCCCGGCCAGTAACGGATGAATCCGAAATAACCTGAGTTTCCATCCCTTCTTAACCCTCCGCTTGCCTGAATATCCCCCTGACGATCAAATGCAAAGAGCGTCAAAATACGGTCGGGAGCCCCATAAAGCGTGACCAACCTGTCGCGTCCATTGCTGACAGGGCACTCGTTATAGTAACAATATGTAAGATCTTGACGATCGAAATCTACTTGACGACTTGTCACAGTATTCCCGTCAGCGTCGAACACATTCAACCAGCCCGACCAATAATTGATCCACCGCCAAACCCAATGTTGGGTTCCAATAATGCCACTGTGCGGATCTCCAAAATTACCATCTACCCAGAGTGAGTCGCGAACTTCGCCGGCGAACGAAGCGCTCAAGCGACCGTTTTCAGCGATGTGTTGCCCAACCATACCGCGCCACTCGTCACGCCAGACCATATCAAGGCTGCTATTCGAGGTTGGGAAGAGGATGTATTCCTGCATGTCTCGCTGCCGGGGGATCAGGGGCATGATTGCGTCCTCCGGATCGCGCTCACCAGTGGAATTGATGCGGTAGGCGAAATCTTGATATGACCACCCTCCGTAAACCCATGCGAAATCATTAGATGAGTAGATCGCCGGGTTGCGACCGAAGCCGTGGCCGTTGTCCAGACTCGGCAGATTTATTGGATTCCGATCCCAGAGGTGATCGCCGTCATGGTCTAATGGATAGACGTTGCCCCAGTGCCAAATCAGATAATTCTCTCCTACCTCATAAATCCTGAAGTACTCGGCAAAAAGCTCGAGGCTCTCAACCAGTGGATTACCTTCCCTTCCCCACGGAAAAGGATCGTCTTCGAAAGGTGCATAGAGGATCGCTTGAGGCGGCTCGATTGGTTCCTCATATTCATTACGACCTATTTGAACGACGACGTAGTGGTTGTAAAGTGCTATCAGTCGATCATCGGTGGTCGCCTTGCAGATTAAAGAAAGTCCATCGGCTTCAGGATTAGTCGTTGTGAGCGTATCGACCATCAATCGTTGCCCCGAACTGTCATAGACTGCCACCATCTTCGGTCGACTTACACCTCTACTCCAAACGGTGAACAAGCACCGGAACCCAGCCTCCATGGAGATGGCGACGAATCCCTCTACTGGTGGTTCCATCCTGACAGGCTGATCCCAGACCAGACTCCTGTCGCCTCGCACCCGGTTGAACAAATCGCGCCCGGTACGTACCCAGAAGCCTCCCCACTGATCGGGCAAGATTTCATAGTAGTCGTCATAATCAATAGAGAGACCTTCTTGCGACCAACCGTCTGGAGAATTGCCCTCCAACGTAAAGGCATAGACTACGACCGACTGTCCGTGGTACACCGATTGCGTCAGGAAACAGTTGCCTCCAGATGAGAGGTAGATGTGCAGATACGGAAGTCGATCCGAAGCGACCTCGACGACTTCGATCCCCCCCGCACGCCAAGAGGGTTCTCCTCCGGCTGTGAGCTTCTGCAGCATGATCCCCCAGCGGTTCCCTTCGCGCAGCTCAACCCAAACAGCGAACGCCCCGCCGTCCGCTGCGGCGCAGAGCATCGGATAGTCGCTATGCTGATTGAGACTGAGAGCCGGAGGATCTGCCGGGAAAGCAAGCTGCTGGTCGGCAGAGACGATCTGGAGGTGGATACGACGGATCCCATCGAAATCTGCTTGCGACCAGACGAACGCGAGACGGTCGTCCGAAAGCGGTGCGCAACTGTTCTCATCAGCTCGGCGCGGTTCCATCTCCTGATAGAACTTGATACCGTGAGGTGGCAGCCCGAACTGGGCAAGCACGGTCGCGGAGAACAAAAGCAAAGCAGTGAGTTGCGTGATTAATTTGAGTAACCCCTTGCAGTACATAATTTTATCCTTTCAGATGTCTGACAGTGTGATTGATGGCATGATCACTCTGACTAATATACTGATAATTTGCGCTATAGGCAAGGGCTGGCAGTCATCGACGTGGAAAATTGGCGCTATATAACGTCAGAGCATTGTGGACACTTTTAGTCAAAAAGTTAAGGAGTATTTTTGGGATGATCGGAGACGATCTTACCCTATCAAAATCACCACTCATGAGGTTTCACGAAACCTGTCGCGAAGCTGATGTCTAACCCCGATGCGATCGTGCATGTCATACACTTTCAAACTGTATCGATTCTTGGGGGACAGGTCGATAGGTGTCCTTGGTCAAAATGTCATCCGGCACAGGAATCCTTGGTACTCGACTGACCAAGGTTACCTTGAGGAATGTAAATCAATCCTCGCAATCCTGACCTCGCTTGCTGGTTCATTGAAAAACCAGCAGACGCTTGTAGTAGAAAACCTCTAACTGCAACCTCAACAGATTGCCCTTTAACCCAATCGCAGCACCACAATATATTCAGAACATTTGTTTAGTAAGAATGCCACTATTTGTTCTTGGCTATGAATTAAGGCGACAAAACAAACAGCAATAGCAATTGGGTTTGCCCATTGCTATTGCCGTTTGAAATTAAATACGTTCGCTCCCCGCTCAGGGCATACTTGATTCCGATAATTGGATTAGTTCCCCTCTTGAAATCATCCTTCCTCAGTATCTCGGAAATGGCATGATTCTAAATCCTGAAGATACAATACTTGCGCTACGCAAATTCTGCGCAAGTAACTAAGGTTACTTCAGGTAAAAACAAGGTTCCTTAAATTCGATTTTGAACTCGATGCTGAGGTTACTAAAGTTACTTTAAATTCTCAAGGTTACTTCAGAGGTTCCTTATTTTGTGGAACTGCTGCACCAACCAAGATCTTATCTTCGTGCTGCTCGATTCTACAAATTGTAATCACATGACGAGCTTTAAGTCCTAAATTAAAAATTTCTGTCTCGTGTAAGTCTGACTCGCCAATATTTTGTGCTGGATGTCATTTTGACCAAGGACAACGATGAATTCACTACAGATCAACAAAAATTCCTTTATCTGGATCATATTCCGATATTGATTCTACTGAAAGAGTATTCGTATAAAAATACCAATTATGATAGGTTTTATCTTCCCCAAATAATTGTTTCATCTCTTTATTATTTTTTTCCATTGGTTCATCAATACATAGATCTGGATCTTTGTTATCCACATTTACCCTGTGCCTGTACTTATGCGTGACTTCTTTACTCTCAGAGTCCACGAACAAATGACATTCATATGTTGTTAACCAAATTACTGCTTTCCCAACAGCTCTGGGATCTTCACCAGCATGACGGGTACTACCAATTGTTGGCTGGATCTCATTCATTTTCTTTGGCGAATAGTGGTACAAAATCATGACAGATCTCCTTTCAAAAATAAATATGGAGTAGACCCCGTATAGTCCGTTTTCGACGTCTTCATACTAACCTGATAAAGCATTTCAATATGATCGAAAATACTCTTACTTCAAAATAACTGTGACGTGAAAGCATGGAAACTCGCTGGTCACTATTAACAATCTTGAAAATACTGGTCGACAGTCTCAACGTCGACTTCAAACCATGATACATCGTATTTATTACAGAGTTGCTTGATCTTGTTGTCTATCTTGTAAGCAACCAAATATGCAGCAATTTCAGTAAACTCTCGTTCTGTTTGAACAGCAAGCATGTACTTGTACTTAATTGCTTGAAGCAATCCCTCAGTCTGGTTCTGCCCCATCTCTACTTCAACCTCAGCAGCGATTAATCCTCCAATTGGATCAATTAAAGTTACATCTATCCGGTCTCCAGTACGAAACTTGACCTCGGTTTTATATCCTTTTGTGCCACATGGAACTCCAAGTACTTCTACTGGATAATGGAATAATGAGCACTTCAGCCGATAATGCTCTAAACTTTCTCCTCCGTTACCGCCCCCATGGTAAATCCCATCCATATCTTTAGGAAGAGCATGTGGTGGTGTATTTTCTATGAAGGATTTGACGATCTTTTCATATGTGTGCTTATTGATTTCCATTAACCCGCTTTTCGCTGTTCCGAATCCGCGAAATCCATAATTTGAAGCGTATCCCAAATGATGGTTAAGAGTAGATCGATCAACGAATCCAGCTGTGTTGCGATTGACAATCGGAGCAAACCACCGCCAAAGTATCTCTGATCCATCGACATATTTCTCAGGTACAACTTTTTTATTTTCACGCAAAGTCCCAATAACTTGGGCAAGCGCGACAACACCTTGGCGACCAAGTTTATGGCGAATTCGAACCTTTGCACCACTATCAGGGTCTTCCTGGAAATAATCACGACCAGTCTTACTTTGATATATTACGACAAGATCTCCTGGCTTCATTGACCGTGCATGATGCTCCCTCCCGTCAGGTACAAATACTGCATTCGGCTGCCAATCTTCATCATCAATGGTAGTCGGTGGCCATTGTGTTGTAATCCAGTATCTCATATCACTTCCTCGCAATACAATTAATAATTAAACATCACTTCCATGTTTATGAAATGAATCATCCTCTCTATTGGGAGGTTGGTTCGCATGATGTTCGCCAAGTGCTTTGCATAAAAGTTCGTTTACTTGCTCTAGTGTCATGTCAAGCTAATAAAGTAGGGTATAGTCGTTTCAACTTTACCCTGGCATCATCTGTAGAAAATTGCCAATCTACTTTAGCATGGCAAGAATTGCGCTGATCCTGCCAGTGAGCGACTT
>JAVCDD010000202.1 GCA_030765125.1 Candidatus Hatepunaea meridiana | reverse complement strand
TAGGTCTTGCGAGTGGTTGGCAGATTGTTTCTTACTATCCTAATTTCGCGATAGAAGCGACACTGGCATTATCGAGGATCGAGGATCACCTGGTTATTGCCAAGGATGGTTGTGGCAATTTCTACATCCCCGCCTGGGACTACAGTAATATGGGTGATATGCGCGCTGGAAGGGGATATTATGTAAACGTTGACGAAAACGTCGTACTTGTTTACGTATTTGAGCGTGAGGAAGCTATCACCGGTAATATCATTCATCAACCCTCTGTCTATACCGAATCCGGTTTATTACCGGTTCATCCACCAACCGGATCGAATATGAGCCTGTTAGTAACAACCGATCCATCAATGACAGGTGAAATCGGGATATATGCATCGGGTGATTTAGTCGGTAGTGGTGTAATCCGGGACGGAATCTGTGGTATTGCGGTCTGGGGTGACGATCTGACAACGGATGTCATTGACGGCGCCGTTGAAGACGAGCATCTCGAGATCAGGTTACTTGAAAACGGTAATCTGAATCCGGTTGGTTACTCGTTATTATCTGGAAAGGATGTCTATGACCAGGATGCATTATCGGTAATCAGGTTGACCGAATCGGTTGAATTACCGGATGAGTTTTCGATTGTTTCAGCTTATCCGAATCCGTTTAATTCAATGACGAGGATAACCTATTCATTACCAACGACGGCTAATGTTGAACTTAAGTTATTTGATATGAATGGACGCGAAATTGCTATCCTGATCAGTGAACCTAAACAATCTGGTATTCATTCAGTTGATATGACTGCTACCGACCTGCCTTCTGGATTGTATTTTATTAGGTTGGAAGCTTTAAAACAAGTGAACTCCAAGAAAATCTTACTGATAAAGTGATTTTCTTAAACAAATAGACAGGAGACAAGAATGAACTACTTAAAAAACATTATGATTGCCATTTTATTCCTTGCACCTGCTATTACGCAAGGTCTCGATTTCGATCCTCCATTAAACGAAGGGATTCAATTCCCCGAAACCAATCTCGAGGAGACGAGCACTGTTGAAATGACAATCAGAAACAACGGCAATGGGATTGGTTTAGTTTTGTTTCAAGAGCCGCAGAATAATGTATTTGTAATAGAACCTCTTCAAGTCGAGATTGGCGGAGGGCAACAAGCAGTCATGGAGTTCTCTTTCTCGCCTGATGAAGCCGGTGAGGTTGAAGAACGTATCGAAGGACTTATGCTTGATGAAGATATGATTCAAGAAATATCAATGATCCTGCGCGGTGTCGGGATTGAAGGTGATCCGTCCATTACCGTTAATCCACTCGAAATAGAACTCTTAGTCCAGGAACCCGGTGAACACGATGAAGCTGCCGTTACTATCGGAAACGAGGGGGAAGCGCGATTGATTTTTCAGGTTGTCCCTGATGAGGACACCCACTGGCTTACAGTTGAACCTCTTGAAGGAGTCGTTCAGGTGGACGAGGAGTTAGAATTGACGCTTACAACAACCGATCAACTCCCGGAAAGAGGAATTCACGAAACAGAACTAATTATCCTTTCCAACGATCCGGAAAATGAAAGAGTTGTCGTCAGTGTTGAACTTAACGTTGACTTCTTTGTCGAACTTGTACTCAACCGTGAGGATGTCAACGTAATTTTGGAGATTGATTCATTTACCGAGATCGAATTTGAAGCGACGAATAACGGCGACGCCCGGCTGCGTTACAACGTTGAACGTCTGTTAGTTGGTGAAGCCGATGTTGATCCATGGGAATTACAGTACACTGAGAACTTCCAGGATGTCGCTGAAGACGACCAGCTTAACGGTGTAGTCTTTGTTGCAGATCATTATTTCATTTCCGGCGGGAACAATCGGGAAGATGATAACAAGATATACGTTTTCAACCAAGATGGTGAACTCATCCGCGATTTCGATCAATTCCACCAATCCGACTATGGAATGCGTGACCTGTGCTGGGACGGTGAGCTGATCTGGGGCGCCGATAGTAGAGTCCTCTACGGCTTTAACACCGATGGTGAGCACATTGAAACTATTGAAGGTGAAGCAGGCTCATATCGTTCGTTAACCTGGAACTATGAAGATGAGGTTTTCATCTCGGCTGATGTTACATCCTCTATCTATATTACTAATCTCGATGGCAACCTGATTGAAACCATTAACAGACCGGGCAATTTACGCTTCTATGGTTTGGCGTATTGGGCAGATGATCCCGATGGGTATAAATTGTACGTTTTATCAAGAGGTGAGGATGAAGGAATAGACGTTCGGATCTATAAGGTCAACCTTGATAACGAAGATG
The DNA here is from genome assembly GCA_030765125.1 of Candidatus Hatepunaea meridiana. Lineage (GTDB taxonomy): Bacteria > Electryoneota > AABM5-125-24 > Hatepunaeales > Hatepunaeaceae > Hatepunaea > Hatepunaea meridiana. Next base: position 1,607 of record JAVCDD010000202.1, on the reverse strand, counting down.
TACAATTTGTCGCTGAGTTTGGTTTCGATGGTGGGCGTCCCGGTGGAATTGACATAACCAATCAATATGACCCTCTCAGTTGGGTTTTCGTAGGAATAGTCCAGAACCCTGATCGAGTTGCTGTTTGGCACATTGATGGAAGGCGGGACTGGTTCCGGATTGAACCTGTCGCAGGTGAGATTGCGGCTGAAGGAACAGAAGAATTCACACTAACACTTGACGCAACCGGTCTCCCCGAAGAGACATTCCGAGGTGAACTCGCCATTACTATTGTTGGCGGCGGTGGTCAAGTGGTGTTGCCGGTTACACTCGAGGTTGTGGAAGGTGAGGTTCAGACATCCCGCACGCTTGATCTGCACCTTGGTTGGAATATGATCTCAACCAACCTCCAACCCAACGAGGAGGACGTTGAGGTACTAATGGCTGATCTGGTAGATCAGGGGATATTGGAAATGATGAAGGACGGTGATGGTCATTTCTATCGTCCTGATTACAATTTCAACAACATTCCAGGCTGGTCAGTGGATCAGGGCTATCAAGTCAAAATGTTAGATGAAGCCAACTTACGTCTTGAAGGAATGTCTGTTCTGCGTGATGCAGCGATTCAGCTTGAAGAAGGTTGGCAGATCGTTTCTTACTACCCACGTTTTGAGATTGAGGCTACTTTAGCATTATCCGGTATTGAAGACCATCTTATAATCGCTAAGGACGGCTTGGGTAACTTCTACATACCAGCGTGGGATTACTGTAATATTGGCGATATGTGCGAGGGACAAGGTTATTATATGAACGTGGATGAAGGCGTAGAACTGATCTATGTGTTTGAACAGGGAGATGCGTTACACAGGGATGATGTCAGGCGTCAAGTGTCTGTATATTCAGATCCAGGCAGCTTGCCTGTACATTCACCGACCGGCGCTAATATGAGTCTTTTAATAACCGCTAATCCTTCATTAACTGGTGAAGTAGCGGTATTCGCATCGGATAATTTGGTTGGTTCCGGTGTGCTTCAGGATGGATACAGTGGTATTGCTGTTTGGGGTGATGATAAAACGACTTCTGTAATTGATGGCGCAGACGAAGGTCTGCCATTTGATATAAAACTTTACAGAGATAACGAATTAGTTGAAATCAGAACAACAATATTAACAGGTGAAGCTTTTTATTCAACTAACAGTTATTCGTTAGCTAAACTTGAAGAACTTAAAGTGATACCTGAAGAATACAGTGTATCTGCTGTATACCCCAATCCATTTAACGCTATCACTACTATTCAATATCAATTACCGGAAAGGAGTCGGGTGGATATTTCTATCTTCGATTCAGGTGGTCGTTTAGTCGGAACACTGGTTAGTAGTGAAAAAAATGCTGGCAACTATAATGTTGTTTGGAATGCATTAAATAAACCAACAGGTATTTATCTTTGTAAGTTTACAGCCGGTGAGTTTGCGGAAACAGTCAAACTTATACTAATAAAATGATCGGTTATGCCTTTAGCTCAGCAATGTATAAAATTAATAACACCGGAGTAGCGAAGCTTGCTGCGCGTCCACTTAATAATACCGGAGTAGAAAAGCTTTCTGCGTTCTCGTACGGTGGCGCATGCG
>JAVCDD010000323.1 GCA_030765125.1 Candidatus Hatepunaea meridiana | reverse complement strand
CCAACGGATGATGTGCTCGCGCTTCTTGAAAATCTGTAAAAACTTATGTGGCGCGTTGTGGTCGGTGGAGCCTTTACACCAAGGGCTTCCAGCCGCAACGCAACATAAGTTTCGCCGAAACATAAAATACTCTTTGATAGTAATATGAACGCGTCTTCACTAATCACACTTGGAAGATTTGGATAGATTCTATATTCCTTGTCTTTTTGGGAGAGTCGAACAAGTTCTTTGCGTGCAAATCCATGAAGTGTTCTGACTTCTGAAAGTCCGTACAGTTCGAGTGCTAAGTCCTTTACTAGCGCAGTTACGAAGGTTAGGGTCAGGCAGTTTGTATTTTGTCCAATGATTTTCTTGAACAGATATGTCTTACCCGTTCCTGGTCCTGCAACAACAATTTTTCTCCAAGATGTAGAACCGATTATCAGATCAATACATTGATTACACTCCTGTTTTGACTGAATGTATTTTGCTTGTTCTGTCATAATTGTGTATTTGCTCTCGCTATGTTTCAACCAAAGGATCTATAATTAATAGTTTCGTAGCCCGCCTTCCCCCCAAGCCAGAAAATAAATCTTAACCAGCCAAATTTTAAGTAAATTTCAAGTTCCAAGTTAAGAATAGGACTCATTCATAACCGCAATATAATCAATAAAACCTCAGAATCAAGCAAAACAGAATGGATTGAATCAGGTATCGTAAATATTGTAATATCAAGTAAGTGTGAAATGATGAAAGAGTGAAAGTTATCCCCTCTTACAGGTTATACAGTTGCTCAAACTTACTCTTCAGGTATTTAACCAACGGTTCAGCACTTAACGACTTACCTGTTATCGTCCGGATCAAATCGGATGAATTATACCTCTTCCCATGTTTATGTACGTTCTCTGTCAGCCAGTCTTTTAATCTCAAGAAATTCCCCACTCTGAAATCTGCATCAAGATCTCCAAGGTCATCCAGCGCTTTCTCGTACATTTGAGCGGCATAAAGATTGCCCAGCGAATATGTTGGGAAATATCCCATATCCCCACCACTCCAGTGAATGTCCTGCAAGCAGCCGTTTGTGTCATCCGGCAGATCGATTCCCAGGTATTCCTTGAATTTCTCGTTCCACGCGGCAGGAACATCATCCACCTTAAGCTCTCCCCGGCTCATCGCTCGCTCAAGCTCGAAACGGAGCATAATATGGAGGTTATAGGTTATCTCATCAGCTTCCACACGAATATAGGATGGAGATACGGCATTTATGGCAAAATGAAAATCATCGAGACTCACATCCTGCAGGTGTGGGAAATACTCCTGTGCCTTGGGATACCAATACTCCCAGAATGCATTACTTCGCCCCACGACGTTCTCCCACATTCTTGACTGGGACTCGTGAATACCGAGAGATACGAAATCTCCCATCGGTGATCCATAGTGTTCTTTCGGTTGATTCTGTTCGTAGATGCCGTGTCCGGCTTCGTGGATGACGCCAAAAAGAGCGCTGTTGATGAAATTCTCGTCGTAGCGGGTTGTGATTCTCGCGTCGGAAGGACCAAGACCGCTGCAAAAGGGGTGAGTTGTCTCATCGAGACGACCGGAGTCAAAACTGTATCCGATGGATCGGGCAATTTCCGACACTAAAGATCGTTGCGCTTCGATTGGATAATTCCTTTTAAGAATCGATGTATCGGGCTGGCGGGGAGCTTCACCGATTGCTTTTATGAGTGGTACTAATTCGGCGCACAGTTTTGTCAGAGTTTCCGCAGTGTTTTCCGTCGAAGCGCCCGGCTCATAATCGTCCAGCATTGCATCATAAGGTTCGTTTTCATAGCCAAGATACTCGGCGGTTCTCAGGCACAGATCGACCGTTTTCTGCAGCCACGGTTTGAACATGGCAAAGTCATTCTTTGATCTGGCTTCAATCCAGACCGCTTGTGCTTCAACAGCCGTGCGCGATCTCTCCTCAACCAGCTCTTGAGGCAGCTTGACCGATTTATTATATTCACGCCACCATTCACGCAGGTTTACAGCGACCACGGTCGTGTCATTCCTGTCGATGTTTTTAGCGTCCAAATCCTGCAGCAGACTCCCAATACGTGAATCGGTTCGTTTCTGATGAGCAACACCGGCAAGATAACTAATCTGTTCACCTCGGTATGCTGATGCGGCTTTTGGCATATAGGTCCGGTTATCCCAATACATGACCGATTCCACAGATGAAATGATCTTTATCTCTTTGTATACATCTAACAGTTCTTTATATGCCCTGTTTTCTTCTAACATGGATGACTCCGTGAATTATCTTTGGTTTTGAAGGTATGTTGCCTGGCAAAAGCTCGTGCCACACCTATTTCAATTAATTATTGGAACTTGATTTACGAGAAACCGGGCGCCCATGTAATGAAACACGGGCAATCCCGAAGTTGTGGGATTGGCAAACCATAAAATAGCCGGTGCCACCCAATTAGAGCAGAAAGTGTAGGAAGTGTTGGAAATCCGAATGCGAGAGTGAAATCCCCGTTACAATTCGGAATGAGATTGCGGACTGGGAATAATGAGAATCCGGTTCTGACATAATGTGATAAGCATGCCCGGTATTGCGTGCGGTGACGGTAGTGACGATTGTACAGATTATCGTCACACCGTAACTCCTATCCACAAACGCTTTGCAGCCTTCTGTGACGATGTAACATTGAATATGCCATAGGTTTTTACCTGAAGCTCCAGTTTGACATCTATACCACCAGAAGCCGCATTCTGGGTGTTTAAGTCGAGAAAACAAGTAAGACAAGACAATAGCGATCCATTGTTGTCCAAATGGTTAACTTCATTCTGCTCAGACTCTTCCCTCGTAATCCCGAAAAGAAGCTCGTCTATGGAATACGCTTCGGTTGCATGTCCTGCTTCTTTTTTTCTTTTTTCTCCTGTTTACTTTTCTTCTGTTTCTGACTCTTCACCTTATCTTTTTTTCCGCCTTTGTCACCCATTATGTGACTCCTTTCAGTTTTTAATTTGCAATCTCACTGTGAGGGATGCAGTATCATTAATTATGTCAATATAATAAAAAAAACCACAGTGAGTCAAACAAAACAAGACAATAGTGATCCATTGTTCCATTGCTTCACTGTTTCACTGTTTTATAAATGGTCAGCTTCATTCTGCTCAAACTCTTCCCTGGTAATCCCAAAAAGAAGCTCGTCGTAGAACCTGCCGTTTGTATAGATATTCCTGCGGATGCGTCCCTCCTCTTTGCAGCCGATCCTTTTCGCATGACGAATCATCGCTTCGTTAGTTTCGAGGGTATAAATGTTGTATTTCTGGTAACGCTGTTCATTGAAAGCATATCTGAGGACGATACGTTTCGCTTCTTCAGCATATCTTTTTCCCCGAAACTGCCGGTAGATGCGCGTACCCGTCTGGAAGGTGCCGTTCTTCTTATTCATTGAGTGTATGTTGATGCCTCCAACCGTCTCACCCGACAGGGTTTCGATGGTGAACATTATCCGTTCTTCAGAGTTGTTGAATTCAGAATAACGCTCACCAAAATCCTCGGCAGACTTGAGCGACTTCGGCAATGGCATCCCTGAATTCAAAAACCGATTCCCTTCGCTGTCACTGTCTTCCTCCAGCCACAAACCGACGTCATTCTTCCGCATCGGACGCAATCGGATCAGTTTTCCTTGCCAGAATTTTTCATTCGTATCAGGAATATCCAAAATTTCTCCTGTTTATGTGAGACACGTAGCCCGATTTCTCCGAAATCAGAGAATTTATACCCAATTCCAGAAGCAAAACAAAAATACAAAGGTATACAAGACAAAGTTGGCAGGAGTACACGACTCTAAGCAAATAGATAGGATTGGTGACTTGGTTTACTTTCTATCCAGGATAAACCCGACTTACGGAGAGTCCGGCTGTAAAAACCTTGAAACAATTGTCACATTTGACATTATAGAATTTAGAGGTTATATTGAATCACATACTTTCCATATCAAATGAACACTACTGCTCTGAAAGTAGTATAATTCTTTCAGAGAATGCATTAACATACATAAGAAGGAGATTAAAATGGTACACCGTATTAGTTTTGTTTTATTAAGTTTAACTCTCATCATCAGCCCTCTTCAGGCTCAGATGATCGAAGTTTCACTTGGGGAGATTAACTTCGGTATGGTTGAGATCGATCAAACCGACAGCCTCAGTTTGACAATCAGCAGTACCGGTGATTGGGAAGTCATCGGAGGTAATATGCAGATTAAAGATCCCGATTCGGTTAATTTTGCAATCCACATCCCGGAAGCGCTGGAAGCAAAAGCCACCATTGCTGAGATATACGACGCCGTCCTGCGTTACAACGAGGACAATGGTGAAGATCCGACTTCTGTTGAGCAACTTGAAAGAGAGAATTACATTGAGTTTGACGAAAGGATCGCTGCTCAATGGTGGTTTACAGTAATAGGTTCAAATCCAATCACTCAGATTGAGGCTGTTTCAAGCTGGGAGATGAGAGGTGAGGCTGGACATGTAGTTTTATATGGCATTCAATCGGATCGATATACAGGTTATGGGATGGATCCTGCCTTCGCTTGGTTTGATATTCGCAACGATGAAAAACTCTTCTGGATCCTGTTTTCGCCGGACGAGGAGAGGGAATATGAGTCCACACTGACCTTCTTTGTGCAAGACTCTGCCAGCGGTGAATCTGACTCACTATTCGTCGTTTTGCATGGAAACGGTGTCCAGGCGGTTGAAAACGATCCGGTCTCAGCGCTTCCTGCCGGCTTCTGCGTTAACCGGGTTTATCCCAATCCGTTCAATTCGGAGGTTAAACTTTCATACAGTCTAACTCATCCTTCGGAGGTCACAGTCAGGGTGTATAATACCTCAGGCAGATTGGTTACGTCACTGTATGAAGGCTTACGATCTGCAGGCGCTTACACTGTTACCTGGGATGGTTCGGGTGTACAGTCCGGAATATATCTCATTCAGGTTACATCTTCAGGGTCAAGTGAGGCTATGAAGGTTATTCTAATGAGATAGATGGCTAAATGATTCTGTTCTCAGGTAAACGGTTGCGGGACATGGTAGACGTGTCCAGCCACGTTCCACATATAATTTATCATTCCCAATAAAAATAGTAGAAGCGACACTCCTGTCGCTTGGGCAATGTCTTTGAGATACGAAAGTTCAAGCGACAAGAATGTCGCTTCTACTATTTTCACACCTGATTGAGTCACCCCCAACAAGGCGTCCCCATTAAAACAGAAGTTCAGAGTCCAGCCTTCAGGCTGCTCCCCGCTGTCAACCCACCGCGGTTGACAGCATTACCCGGAGCGTTACCATCAGGAACAGCGTCCTGACACCAGACAAAATCCTCATATTACGCAGCACAACCTGTTGAATAAATATTCCAGTGAACTCGCGACCAGTCTATTGTTTAAGTAATACAGGTTGTCAACGTTCTGTTTCAGCAATTCACCGTCTTTACAGTTACGCAGGGAGGAATCTTATCCCGCCGAACTATTAATAACTAACATTCCAAACTTCCCAATTTCCTCATTCCCAACTTAAAACACGCCTCATTCCCAACTTGATTGGGAATCCAGTAAGTCCTTGATTTCTCCGATTCCCAATAAAACCGAGAATGAATAAAAACGGCAAAGTGAGATTCTTACCTATCAATTTCAATCAAATCATGTTAATATAGTACTTTGAAATATCTATAGTAAATATAACATTTTGTTATAACTATAATTATAAATATTATGAAGTGGATAATGTCAATTAATAAAGGATTATTCTTCAACCATCGTTACTGCCGGATTGATGATTCTGTTGATTAAGTCAACAATTTCAGAATTACCCTCCCATTTTGTCATTCCCGCGAAGGCGGGAATCCAGAGTTTTCAAGTATTTAACAAACACCAT
>JAVCDD010000371.1 GCA_030765125.1 Candidatus Hatepunaea meridiana | reverse complement strand
CCGGTATTATTAAGTGGACGCGCAGAAAGCTTTTCTACTCCGGTATTATTAAGTGGACGCGCAGCAAGCTTCGCTACTCCGGTGTTATTAATTTTATACATTGCTGAGCTAAAGGCATAACCGATTAATAAGTTTCGAGTTGATCCAGAAATTTCAGGATGAACTCTGACTTGCGTTTCCGTCAGGAACGCAATAGACTGAAGATAAAGACAAATAAACAACCCATAAGGAGGAGAAATGTCCCACGAAGATCGTGTTCGTGAAATTATTGTTGATCAACTTGGTGTTGACGCCAGCGCCGTTACGCTTGAGGCTTCATTTATAAGCGACCTTGGCGCCGACTCGCTCGATACCGTTGAGTTAATAATGGCTTTTGAAGAGGAATTCGACATCGAAATCCCCGATGAGGAAGCTGAACAATTGACCACAGTTGGCAAATCAATAGAGTATCTGGAGAAGAAACTCGCAGAAAAAGAATAGAGGTAGTATTGTGACTCTCCCGCACATTATTCCGCGACGGGTTATGATTACAGGCGTAGGTGTAATATCCCCAATCGGCAACTCAAAGGATGAATTCTGGGATAGTCTCTGCAATGGTCGAAGTGGAATTGGCACAATTACCCGGTTTGACATCAGCGACTATGCTTCGCACATAGCTGGTGAAGTTAAGGAATTTGATACCGGAAAGTACATAGAACGAAAAGACGCCCGGCACATGGATCTGTTCAGCCAATACGCCCTGGCTGCCGGTATTGAAGCGGTTGAAGACTCGGGCATCGACTTCAACCAATATGATCGTGATCGCATCGGTGTAATTATCGGATCGGGCATTGGTGGAATGCACGTATTTACCAAGCAGGTTACTATACTTAATGAACGTGGTCCACGTCGCGTAAATCCGTTCTTCATTCCGATGATGATATCAGACATTGCAGCCGGGCATCTATCAATCCGTTATAACCTGCGCGGTCCGAACTATGCTACAACGTCCGCCTGTGCGACATCCGGTCATTCCATTGGTTTGGCTATGAAAGCGATCCGTTACGGCGATGCGGATTTTATGCTCACAGGTGGTTGTGAAGCGCCGATATGTCCTATTGGTCTTGGCGGCTTCTGCGCTATGAAGGCTCTCTCAACACGTAACGATGAACCGGAAAGATCCAGCCGTCCCTTTGATCTTAAACGCGACGGCTTCATTATGGGTGAGGGATCAGGGATTGTCCTGCTTGAGGAGCTTGAACATGCCTTAGCCCGTAACGCTCACATTTATGGCGAGTTAGCCGGAGTTGGTTTCACAGGAGATGCGTATCATGTCACCGCCCCTCCTGAAGATGGACACGGCGCTATTCGTTCAATGCAGATCGCAATCAAAGAAGCCGGACTTACACCGGATCAGATTGAATATGTCAATGCTCACGGCACTTCAACACAGCTTAATGACATTTCAGAAACTAGAGCAATTAAGAAAGTTTTTGGGGAACATGTCAATAATATGGCAATAAGTTCAACCAAGTCTATGCATGGTCATCTATTGGGCGCTGCCGGCGCTGTTGAACTGATTGTGACACTACTGGCTATGGAGAACAACATCATTCCACCGACCATCAATTACGAATACCCTGATCCGGAGTGTGATTTGAATTATACGCCTAACAAGGCAATCGAGTTGAAAATTGACAACGCACTTAGCAATACCTTTGGATTCGGTGGACACAATGCAACATTAGTAGTAAAGCGATACAAATGAAGCTTGGGTTATTAAGACATCTATTCACCAGTCTTTTCCGGGGACACGATCAGAAAGGGAGACCAAATTTCGAACTGATGCGTATACTCGGTCACAAATTCAGTAACCCAAGTTTGTTAAATAACGCACTTACACATCGCTCAACGCTCAGGGAAGAGGGTGATGATTACTCCCAGGCAAACGAACTCCTCGAATTCTTAGGTGATGCAGTGCTTGATTTGGTAGTTGTCGAAAAGCTCTTCCGTTCGTTTCCCGAGAAGCACGAAGGAGACTTAAGTAAACTTAAATCAATGATGGTGAGCGGAAAAGCGTTGCAGAAAATAGCCCGGGACATTGATTTAGGTAATTTCATCATTATGAGTCGGAACGAAGCGCGCAACGGCGGTAGAAGTCGAGGTTCCATTTTAGAAGATACTTTCGAAGCTGTAATTGCTGCGATCTATCTGGACGGTGGAATGGAAGCGGCTCGAAAATTTATCGATAAGAAAGTGTTGACTCAAGTTGATGAATTGGTGAACGGTGATTTTGACAACAATTTTAAAAGTCAGCTTCTCGAGTATGCACAAGGTATGGGTATACCAAGTCCGGTTTACAGAATTATGTCTGAAAACGGTCCCGAACATAGAAAAAGGTTTGAGATTGAGGTCAGCCTGAATGGTAAATCGTTTGGCATGGGAATTGGTCATACAAAAAAGTCAGCCCAGCAAAAAGCAGCACATGCCGCGATAGAACAGTTAAGCATTTCCTAAAATCAATCCCTTTATAAGTTGGGTTCTATTAAAGAGAAACGCCACCTGTTTGGGTAGGATAGACATTCCTGTCTGTCTGCGATCTGACACCAATAACTTTTCGACAGGTAAGAATGTCTATCCTACCCAAAAACAATTAGTAGGACAGACACTCCTGTCTGTCTTACAAATATATAGAAGGAATACAATTGGATTATCTATTAAATGAACGTCAGATAGAGCTTCGTTCTCTGGCTAGGAGAGTTGCACTTGAGAAAGTCAAACCTGTTGTTGCTAAACATGATCGCGAAAGCACTTTCCCCTGGGATATTGTGGAGGAATTTGCTAAAGTTGGCTTTTTCAGCGTATACATCCCTGAAGAATATGGCGGCATTGGCGGCGGTGTTTTCGATCTTGTTATTGTGACGGAGGAATTATCCCGTATTTGCGGTGGTATTTCTCTTGCACTGGCAGGAACGGCGCTTGGAACTTACCCAATATTAATGAGTGGTACTGCTGACCAGAAAGCGCGTTATTTACCTGATCTCGTCGCCGGACGTAAACTCGCAGCTTTCGGTCTGACCGAACCGGATGCCGGCAGCGACGCAGGCGCCATACGAACTCGAGCAGTTCGCAAAGGCGATCGCTATATCCTTAACGGAACCAAGCATTTCATCACGAACGGTGGTGTTGCCAAAATCTACACCATTATCGCATCAACCGATCCGGGGAAAGGTTCCCGCGGCGCTACGGCATTCATAGTTGAGGATGGTTTCCCTGGGTTCCGCTATGGCAAGGTTGAGGATAAATTAGGCATACGCGCTTCTAAGACATGTGAACTGATATTTGAGGATTGCGAAGTTCCGGTAGAGAATCGCATCGGCAAGGAAGGTCAGGGCTTCATCGTAGCGATGCGCACCCTTGACCGCACCAGACCCGGAGTTGCCTCGCAAGCGCTCGGCATCGCACAGGGCGCTTTTGATCTGGCATTAGAGTATACAACTAAGCGCAAACAGTTCGGCAAACCCATATCTTCATTCCAAGGTGTTCAATTCATGCTTGCTGATATGGCAATGCAGATTGAAGCTGCCAGAGCAGTGGTTTACGCTACCGCCAGAATGATCGACAGCGGAGCGCAAAAGATAGCCAAAGAATCAGCGATGTGCAAGGTCGTTGCCAGCGATGTGGCAATGAAGGTAACCACCGATGCCGTTCAACTCTTCGGAGGCTATGGTTATATGCGCGATTATCCTATCGAAAAGTTTATGCGCGATGCGAAGATTACCCAGATATATGAGGGTACGAATCAGATACAGAGGTCGGTAATTGCGCGTAATCTTATTAAAGGGATTGCTGGGAGATAAGTAAATTCTTACAGGAACGCGGATGATGAGGATTAAAGGATTTTAGCTGATCCGCGTCATCCGCGTTCCTAAAAAGTAGGTGTTAGTAAAACACCGATTTTTTTATATAGTTTAAGCTATACCTATTTTTATTCCATCCTTTCCACTCGTCTGACTTCCTCTCTGGTGAACATATATGGTAATCCTTTTCCATCACCATGACCCGGTGTACATACGCAAAACACAACAGCTTCGAAAATAGCAAGAACTTCCTCCGGTTGCCCGTTTATTTCAAATGTGCTGTAGAATTTACCTGTTTCGATGTACATTTTGGGCTGCCAGTGCTGTAATGAGTTAACCTTGATAGCTCGTATCCGGTGGTTGCGGAGCTTCATTCCGAGGTCGTCGCTTAAATACCGCCTGATACGTTGATAATCCTTTTCCGAAATCATTTACTATTTCATTACTTCATTATTCATATATTCAATAAGCGATATAGCCCTAAGAAGGGATGCTTACATTCCCGCAAGCATGGACGCTTATGCTACTTCAGTTTGTCTATCAATTCCGGCAGCTCCTTCTGAACCTTCTTCAGGTTAGCTACCGCTCCCCTAACACCTTTTATTACTTTTGGTAATTTTCGAGCTTCTAATCCTTTGAAATCCTGACGCGATGAACCTAATAACGTTGATCCTAACGTTACTAATTCTCTTGATTTTTGTATTGATGCCGGAAGTGTTTCCTTACAGAAGGTGTACAACGGGGATTCAACCTTAATGCCGGTTTCATCTATACCATATAGACCCAGAACATCAATATTACCTTCCTCTATAGCAGCCACTATCCGCTTAGCCATTATTACCGTTCCGGCTATTATAGCGGCATCCTTGAAGAACACATCGTATTCTTCTTTACCCACTTGAGTATAGAAAACCGGATTGATGTCAAATGGATAGAGCGCCCTTTTGCATAACGGTTGTCCGGGATCCATATCTTTTAGTCCAAGATCAGCGAGTGTCAATGCTTCACTGTCTTTTGGTGGTGTAGGCGCTTGAATGTCTCCAACAACTGGAACTTCTTCCTTAACCTTCTTGGATTTCTTTGGTTTCTTTTCTTTCTTAGGCTTCTTTACCTTGGGTTTCTTCGGAGGTTTTACCTTTGAAACTCGTGGTACGCCTTCCTTGCGGCTCAAGCAGAGAAAGCTCTGGAAATTAATTGAGAAACCCTTAGCGCCACTGAGAATTCCCCGTTGCCAGGAACTTGTCAGATTGAACTGGTAGTTGTTAAAGTCCAAACCAAAGCCGCCTCCAAACTCGAATCCCTCGATTCCGCCTACCGCAAGTTCCATTCGTAACAGCAGGAACTTAAATTGCGAGAGTTCCGTGCCCATCATTAACTTTGGCAGCATTGAATAACCGGGTGTCTCATTCAAAGCCTGATATACGCTGAAGTAAATATCGCCTTGACCATTTAAATATAGGGAAGGTTTATATACTGACAACAACAAATAACGAGGTAATTGAGATGCAAAAGTACCTGCCCAGTATGTGGTGTCGGTTTCATTGAAGAAGCGCTTCATATAATCGCTCTTCGCTATCGAATCGGCGTGGACACCCTCGAGTCTTGCAAACCGTTTTTCTTCTATTTCCACACTTGACCAATTTATACTCCCGATCAGATTGCCAGCCGTTAAGCCGACATAAGCATTCATTGGTCGAAACAAGCCGGCTACACCGATGTCCAAGCCCATACCATCACCGGAATTTGAACTTAAATATTCAAGTAAACCTTCTGTGTGAATAGTACTATCGGTAACTTGAAACATACCATTAGTTTCACCTAACCCCCAGTAATCAGTTCCTCTGATGTATTTGAATGTAGCGCCGACGGCAAAGTCTTCAAAGAAGCGCGGCGGGAACAATGATTTTGCCAGATAGAAAGAAGTCGTCCAATAACTAAAGGATTCAAAATCTACGTTATCAAAAATATAACTCTTATCCTCCTCTGTACCCTTCAATGTCAATTCAAATATATCCTGTGGGATTGATCCCGAAGCCTGGAAGTTGAAATTCATTACGTCAAAACCATATCTCTCAAATGTCATCCCTAATACAGATGCACTGGCATGACCGAACAGATCAATCTTATCCGATTTGATCTGGTTTAAAATATCTTCCTTATCCTCATCGTAAAGCCATTCTCCTTCGATAAATGTATCTCCAATGTATTGTGGTGAAAACGTATTATTACCTATTGAAGAACGCAAAGAGGGTAAGGAAAGGGAAATTGACGGACCGGCTTTCAATCCTAGAACCGCCGGATTATGACTGTAACACATACCATATCTGAAGAAGCTTGTTCCGCCTGAGGCACTCTCAGAATGTTCCGATTGACCGAAAGACAACCCGGTAAATAGCAGAATAATTATAAACGGAACAGGAATTGCTTGAGTTAAGGTCTTAGTCTTCATAATTATCTCCGGGATCAACAATGTAGTTTATAATTGCTTTCGCTCTAACATCAAGTGAATCGGCGCCATACAACCTGACTGTGTCCGGCAGGGTGCTTTCCAATACTATAAATTGCCTTGTATAAACGTCGGGTTGTTTGATGATATCCATTTCTTCATCACCGAGTTCAATGAGATAACTCCTCTGTGCTGCCACAGCTCGATGATTGACAATATTGCTACGAGGCAGCTCGATTTGAATAATTGTATCCATACTGGTAGTATCTGTGCCCATTAACAATTTCATATTTCCCCCTAATGGTATACTATTCGTCAATGTAAGGTCGAGTTGTATGCTTTCAATTGGGAAATCCAGGGAACCTTCAAGCTTGACCGGTTCTGTCTTAATAGTCGCTGTTGACATAACGAACTTGAGTTCAGACGTCATACTGAGATTTCCCCCTACACCATTCGTGTCAACCAGTGTAATAACTTCAACACTTAAATCAGGGAAAAATCTCGCTCCCGACCGCGCTGTCCCTGAAAAACGGATAACATCCGGCATAATTGATGTCAACCTGTCTCCATCAGGGATTTTAATCACACTAAGACCAGGCGGTACAACGGCAACAATCGGAATTGCTACGGTAGTATGATCTTGATAATTTACCGACCGTACCTCCGCATTAAACAGCATCGGTATAGACAGACCGTTTTCTGTATTAATGAAGAGCGTATCACCAATAAACTCAATGTTCTCTATTATGTCTCGAATATTAATAGGCAAGTTCATCCGATTTTCTTCAACAGGTAAATTGAAATAAATACTATCAAGAATGCCGGTGAAGGTTTGGAATCTGAGCTCGTTGGTCCAGTATTGTCCTTTTAATGCCTGATTTTTAGTTATCTTCTGATAAGAAAACCCTTGATACCTTGTTATTCGGGAATCCTCAGTTATTGCCTCGCTAATTATGCGTAGGTTTTGATCGTTAAGAGTCATAATGACCGAATGTCCGGTAAGATCGGTTGAATCCAGTGTTTTCCAGGGATCTGCCAATGTTCCCGGCTCCAATATACAGCTATCAATCAGAATCTCATTATCTTGTGTAAGGATGTTTTGATAATGGGTTATTGCTGTAGTTCTGATTGGGATATTATTCTCAATCTCAGTATAAATCCAGCCTGAAGATATAACTGCTTCGACCAAATGATTGTGATCATCATATTCCAGAGTATCCTGTTGTGAGAAATCCTGTGGTTGAATCTCTGCATAAGCCGAATCAGCCTTTGTTTCACCGATACTGGTTTCGATAATGAGGTTTTCATCCCCACTTATCTGAACTGTCCTGTAAGTCCCAATAGCTCTACCTTCCATAGTCATTTTGATATCATTATAGATAAAGCCTCCACCGATATCAAGACTATCTATAGCTGATCTATTGGCAAGAATAGGTCCAGGGAAAGTAGCGGCGCCAATTAAGAATCCATCCTGGATATTCTCTAACGAAACGGTTACATTCTCTACCGGGAAGGGAAAACCGTTTACTAATCGAAGATAAATCCATCCTTCATTGACACTGATCCAGTTAAAGATATTAAAATGGAGTGTGTCGTCAGTAACAGGTAAATTAAAAGGTGGGATTGTACCTTCATAACCGATAATGGTGTCGGTCAGGGCAGATGTGATAGGCAGAAATGATGTATCCGGCTGTGGAGCTTCTATTACCAGCAATCCGATCTCGTTATTATAGTCACCGGTATCGGAAGCCCCGTAATTCATTTTATCCCCGATTAATTGATATTCGAGAGTATCCTGATAAACAAACTGCAGGATTTCCCCATCTTCACCGAATA
Source organism: Candidatus Hatepunaea meridiana (assembly GCA_030765125.1). Lineage (GTDB taxonomy): Bacteria > Electryoneota > AABM5-125-24 > Hatepunaeales > Hatepunaeaceae > Hatepunaea > Hatepunaea meridiana. The sequence continues at coordinate 19,712 of JAVCDD010000371.1, read as the reverse complement.
GAAGACCATAGCCGTCTTCTGCCATCTTGGTTGAATCGGTAATCATTTCAGACATTCGATACGTTCGTTGACTGAATGGTATGATTACCTCAATCGTCCATATCGGAGCGCCAGGAATCTTGAAACTGCAACTGATCAGCGCCGTTAATAAAAGGATCAGCACAGTAAGCAGTAAAAGTACACGTTTCATTTAACTCCTCCAGCAATTTCAGATCCAGTAGATGCGACACTCTTGTCGCATGTTTTTCTTAACCGCAGATTACGCAGATTTAACAGATTTATTAGTAGCGTAGGCGTCCCCGCCTGTGGAAACACACTCACGTAGGCGTATGCTACAGATAAATCTGTTAAATCTGCGTAATCTGCGGTTTAAATACTACTATAATATATAATAAAAAGCAGTCTGGTGTAATCCAGACTGCAATTAAATTTGTCTGCTAACCCTTTTTTAATAGACCAATCATATCATCCTTTTCCCAGGTAAATCCTTCTTCGACACGACCGAAATGACCGTAAGCGGCTGTTTTTCTGTAAATTGGCTTGCGTAAGTTTAGCCTCTCGATGATACCGCCAGGGGTTAGGTCAATGTTTTTCCCTATTATCTTAGTAATTTCCTCATCCGGGATGATTCCCGAACCGCGAGTATCCACCATAATAGAAATCGGCTCAGCAACACCAATAGCATAAGCAATCTGGATAGAACACTTCTCAGCCATTCCTGCCGCTACAACATTACGAGCAACGTGTCTGACTGCATAAGCCGCTGAGCGGTCTACTTTCGTAGGATCTTTGCCGGAAAAACAACCACCGCCATGTTTGGCAAATCCACCATAAGTGTCAACAATAATCTTACGACCTGTCAAACCGGTATCAGCGTGTGGACCGCCTTGCACGAAGCGTCCTGTTGGATTGATGTGCACAACGAGCTTATCCTTATTAAGAAGTTCGGGAGGAATAATCTTGTATATTATATATTCAATTAAATCCTGGCGTATCTTTTCCTGTGTTACATCGGGATCGTGCTGAGTAGAAATGACAACGGCTTCTACAGAAACAGGTTTCCAGTCTATGTAACGTACTGATACCTGTGTTTTCCCATCAGGACGTAGATACGGCAGCACACCTTCTTTACGTAATCGAGCCAATTCGCGAGCCATAGTATGAGCCAATTGAATCGGCATCGGCATCAATTCCGGTGTTTCGTTAGTAGCAAAACCAACCATCATTCCCTGATCGCCGGCGCCGGCTTTGTCAACTCCAAGGGCGATATCGGATGACTGCCGGTTGATTGCAGTAAGTATAGCACATGTTTCTGCATCAAAACCATAAGATGCTTGAACATAGCCGATATCCTTTATAACATCTCTTGCTATTTGTGGAATATCCACGTAAGTATTTGTTGTAATCTCACCACCGATCAGCGCCATTCCTGTAGTCAGAAAGGTCTCACAAGCTACGCGTCCAAATGGGTCATCTTTCAGGACTTCGTCGAGTATGGCATCGGAAATCTGATCCGCTATCTTGTCCGGATGACCTTCAGTAACCGATTCGGAAGTGAAAATGAATTCTTTTGACATTAAGATTCCTTTTTTTGTCTTTTGCCTTTAGTCTTTTGTCTTTGGGAAACAGATGCAGTACTTCTGTTACGTTTGAATTAATTCACAACAGATTACACAGATTAAACAGATAAATAAATCTGTTAAATCTGTGTAATCTGCGGTTAAACATCTCATCTATTCCTAACAGCCCAAAGACTAAAGACAAAAGACTCTTTAGAGTTTAATTTGAGTCGAAGCCCCGAGATTGAGCGATTGATAGCGTCCGAGAACGTCGGCACGCTTCCCAATAATTGCGCTTTCAAGTAACGCTCTCTCAAGATTGACTTCTTCTGCGATTATACTGTTCTTTATAATGGTATCCTGGATAACTACATCGTTTCCAATCGAGACGTAAGGACCAATAATTGACCGCTTGATTGTTGTACCGTTTCCAATCGCAACAGGCGGGATTATTATTGATTCTTCAGCAGTATAATCTCCCGATTGAATATCCTTATTGTTAAACAGGAATTTATTTGTTTCTAATAGTGTTTCCGGACTGCCACAATCATACCAGCCTTCCACGGGGAATGCTCTAAACGGTTCTCCCCAATCTATCAATAACTGCAAGGCATCCGTGATTTGAAATTCACCTTTGACAGTAATGTTCTTTTCTATAATCTCATTTATTGCTTTTGATAAAAGCGCTCCATCTCGAATATAGTATATTCCAACGATAGCGAGATTAGATGGAGGATCCGGGGGTTTCTCGATCAGTTTGATTACCCGTTCATTCTCCAGCACAACTACGCCCTTTTTTCTCGGATCCGGGATTTCCTTAACACCGATAGAAGTGATACCTCGTTTTATTACCGGAATAAGATCGCTTGTTAATATTGTATCACCAAGAATGATAAGCAATTCCTTATCATCCGGATCAAGACCGGTTAAAACTGCATGTCCCAATCCTAATATCTTTTCCTGGATTCGAAATGTGAAATCCAGGTCATAGTTTTTTGTTAAATAAGCCTTTAACTGGTCTCCGAAATGTCCGATAATTACCGTAACTTCAGTTCCACCCCACGAAACAACCTGGTCGAGGATATGTCCGATAATTGGTTTTCCAGCTATTGGCAATAGAGCTTTTGGAACGGTATATGTATGAGGTCTAAGACGGCTGCCAAAACCGGCTGCAGGGATTATAACTTTCATAATCTTCTTTTCTTGATTTCAATAGCGAAAGCGTCCCCGTTTGCGGACGCTTTTTATATAGAAAAACCGCACGCACGGAGGCGTTCGCTATTATGCATCTTTTAAATCAGTAATTACATTTATTGGAGTCGGATCAATCTCTTTTCTTGCGGCAAGAAATAAACTGACCATATCTGCCAGAAAGAGCCTTGACAGCGTCAATTCAAACTGATCATCCCCCGCTGCAGGGAAGTGTGTACAAGTAAATCCGATATTCGATAGATACCCGCTTGCTTTTTTCATTGATTCACGCAGTGATTCCGGATCGTTATGATCGGTCATAAAAACCACAGACCAATCATCAGGATCGCTACCCGCAATACCCTGTATGGAGTTGTGCATTGCTTCAGGAACAGTAAGCGTAAAGGCTTGCTGCTTGGCGTTCTCACAAATCTGCGCTGCTAATCGTTTGGCAGCTCCTGTGCAGCTTATAGAATGAAATATTATCGCGTATTTTCCATCAATAGCTTCAGCAATAGGATATGCTGCGCGGACAAGTATGTGCTCATTAAGTTTGTCACGCTTCAGGCTGCCTTTTAACTTGTTTGCTGCATTGAGTAATTGACTCTTAGTGTTATCGGTAGTAATACGCCATCTCTCCATAATCATCAGCGCTAACGCTAACGACCAACCTATAGCTGCACGAGGTTGATAACCGGTAGGCATACTCCAAACAGGAACTGACAATTCTCGCCCTAACTTGGAAAGCTCACCACCTGAAGTTAAGAAAACAACGGGTCTTAGTCCACCAGTAACTTGCTGTGATAACTCAATGATTTCGCGAGTATTCCCGGAATAACTCGAAATAATTACACCTTGCTTGTCCCTGGGCGGTTTAGTTCCTCGATAAATGGTGATCCTCCGTAAGGGCGCTAACATATCTTCTATCAATTCACCGGTTATTGCCGATCCTCCCAAACCGGCAAGATAGATATGGTTACGATCCAGAGGCGGATCACCTTCATCATATTTATCAGCGGCATCAATCGCTTTATTGATTTGTTCCGGCATCTCAAGAACACAATCCAACATATTGTTCTTGTCAACGTTTCTGAGTGTTTCAAGCAACTTTGAAACGTCTTCAGGAGTTCCTATTTTGGGTTCGATGGAATTATTATCCAAATTATTAATTCCTTTGTTCAAAGGTACGATAGACGGGAATGATTAATGTGTAAAATCACCTAAAGCCCGCTGTCAGACGCCCTCGACTTCTATCTAATTATTTATTACAGTTATGTACTGTCAGACGAGGACGTCTGACAGCGGGTTGTAGGAATGTCTATCCTACTGCTTTCTTATCACAAATTGCTCTACAAGCCGGTATGCAGCTTGTCTAACGGGGATTTCGGATTTTGAGATATTATTTACCGTTACTTCACTAAGAGTATCCCACATTTTTCGCACAACCTGTAGTTCCGCGGCTCGTCTGATCCGGATTATCCGCTGCCCTGCCCTTCGTTTTATTAATTCTCCGCTATTAGTTGACATCATATAATACTTGTCCAACCATTCAACCAACTCAACAATACCTTCGTTATTATTTGCAGATGTTGTAAGTACATCCGGGCGTTTACCGTGTCCTTTCATTTCAAGAACTGATTCGAGTTCCATAACAAACCGATCTGCGCCCTTCATATCTTTTTTATTTACAACAAAGAGGTCTGCTATCTCCATCAAGCCTGCTTTCATTGCCTGGATGCCGTCACCACCCCCGGGCTCTAAGACAACCACCGTCACGTCACAAGCGCCAACAATATCCACCTCAGCCTGTCCGACTCCAACCGTTTCAATTATAATACGGTCAAAGTTAAAAGTATCCATCATGTCAGTAGCATCTATAGCGCCAACAGTAAGACCTCCTGATGCGCCGCGCGTTGCCAGACTGCGGATGAATATGCCATCATCCAGCGTGAGATCGTGCATTCGTACACGGTCGCCCAACACAGCCCCTCCAGTGAAAGGACTTGTAGGATCTACGGCTAATATTCCAATAGTTTTTTCATACTTACGATAGATACGGGCAATTTCGTTTATAAGAGTGCTTTTTCCTGCGCCAAGTGGTCCCGTTATACCGATTCGGAAGGCTTTACCTGTTAATTGGTTTTCTCCCACCGATGGCAACGTATCTGCTGGAGCAAGGCGATCAAGTTTACTGAGAAGTCTTGATAGTTCAAGACGACGTTGTGAATTCATTTACAGAATGCGATTTATTTTATTTTCACCATAAAGATCACGAAGAACACGAAGGAAATCGAATACAAATTCTTGTGCCCTTCATTGCGTTCCCTTCAGATTTCATGTCTATCCTACCCAAAGCCTAAAGCCCAAAGACTCTTCCCAAAGCCTCAACTAAACATCTTCTTAAAGAAATCAAAATCATTAAATATAAGCGTATTACGCTCTATCCTGCAGTGTCCTTCATCATCAAATCTCTTAATCACTCGTGAGATTGTTTCGCGGGAAGTACCGGCAATATTTGACAGATCGCGTTGTAGGGGAAGTTCCTCTATAACAACATACCCATCCTTAGCTTTACCGATGTCTTCAGCGAGCCGGATTAGCGTTGTACCTACTCGTCCCTTGGCGTCAAGTAATGAAAGCGACCGGATGTGATGATCCGACTTACGGATACGACCTGCTAATTCTTTAAGTAAAGTAATAGCAATCTTTGGGATATTTTCCATTATCTCCATAAAGTCAGTGCGACGAATCATTAATAGCTCAATCTCATCAATAGAAGTTACTGACGCACTGCGAGTAAGACCATCGATAACCGCCATTTCCCCAAAGAAATCTCCCTCTCCCAGGATAGCAAGAATTGCTTCACTGCCATCTTCCTCGATACGCGAGATTTTAACTCTTCCCTTTTTAATGATGAATAGGCTATTGCCAACGTCATCCTCGAAAATAATCATACTATTTTTGCCAAATTTCCGCGATACAACTCCACGGCTGACAAGTTTGATCTCTTCTTCGTTCAGATTGGTGAACAAGGGTATAACTCTAAGCAGATCCGTATCCATACAGTCCTCATTAAATCCTATCAGAAAACCTTGTTATTATAACGTTCGATCTCTTCGCGAATAGCAGGCTTAAGATAAAGCTTATCCATACCCATTCGAGCAATCTCGGAAGCTAAAGCGGCTATACGTTCATCCAGTGCTTGATGTTTATTGACTATTAGAACCCTTTTTCCTCGTAAACGGCATACTCCGGTCTGAAATCGACCCTGTTCATGACGTACTTCAGTAAAAAGACGATGTGCAACCTCTTCAAGCTCAGAAAAGAGCTTTTCCGTTTTTAAACAACGTTTCACAAATACCTCGTCTTCTTTTCTTTATTTAGTTTTTCGACAATCTCCTTAACATCCTGTGCTCGATCAAGTGGACAAATAAGGGTTGCAGTCGGAGTATTGACTACTAATAAATTATTCAAGCCGATGATTGCTGTTAATTGATCAGGAGAATAAATATAATTATTTTGGGCGTCGATGGTTGCTACTTCACCTGTAAAAACATTGCCATCAGTATTTTTCCCTGCGATTCGGTATAGTTCGTCCCAGCTTCCGACATCGCTCCATCCGAAATTTCCTTCTATCATAAATATTGGCGTGGACGTTACTTCCATTACACCATAGTCAATAGATATAGGCCTGATACGCTTAAAGTAATTACTTAATACCTGTTGATAATTTGGCGCTCCAATAGCATCTTTTATTCTTTGTAATTGGTGAAATTGATCTGGTAAGCGCTCTTCAATCTCAGATAGAATTCTTGAAGCGCGCCAGATAAATATGCCGCTATTCCAATAGAAGTTGCCTGATTTAACGAATAATTCTGCTGTTTCCTGATTGGGTTTTTCGGCAAATGTCTTCACGCTATAAACATTATCGGGTAGATCCTTATCAGATTGTTCAAATTGGATATAGCCATAACCTGTTTCCGGACGTGTGGGAGGGATTCCAATTGTAACAAGAGGATTGTACTTTTCGACAACTTCGATGCCCGTGCGAACAACCTCGTGAAATCTATCAAAGTTCTTAACCAGATGATCTGCCGGAAGTACAATCATGATGCCATCAGGGTCAATATTATGAATGTGCAATGCAGCCAATCCAATACAGGGTGCGGTATTGCGTGGCACCGGTTCGATAATATAGTTTTGTTTGCTTAAACCGGGAAGCTGCTGAGTAATAACATTCATTTGTTGCTTATTGGTTACAATATAAGTCATCTCCAGGGAAACCAGTTCCTTCAGACGGCTTATGGTTTCCTGCAACATACTATTATCGCCCTGGATTGTCAACACTTGTTTTGGCGTGCGCTTTCGGGAAAGAGGCCAGAACCGCGTTCCCGATCCACCAGCCATTATTATTGCATAAATATTATTCATTTATTTAACCTATACTCCGTAGTCGAGGTTGTCCTCAACCCCGACATTTGAGCTTGAGACAAGCCCGATTACCGCTATTTGTTTTTAATCCACACTCTCGCCAATGAAGGCATTGTAGCAACTTGTATAACACCTGCAATCAGACCCGGTATCATTGCGGTAATAATATATTGACTGAACACGATTTCATTTGCGCCGGTCATCAGGATTATACTTAAGAAAACCACTCGCCCTGCAATTAAACCAACTGTCACTGCTGCGAAACTGTTCCACGCCTGTTTCTCTCTTAGCCAGCCAATTACCAAGCCATATATTGCCAGTTCAAATGTCATTGGAAATGCTTTGAGCAGTAATGGATACCCGGTCAGTAGGTAGTTAGATGCCGGAGCTAACGCTCCAACGGTCATCCCGCCGCGCCAACCGTAAACCAAAGCTGCCAGAATGACAGGCCAGTGCATCGGCAGTAGCCACCTTACAGGAGCGCCCGTTAAATGAGCCGCTGCCGGCAGCAATACTGCCGCGACTATCAAACTAAATTGAAATACCCAGGCTCTTGTCCCGGTTGATGGAAGGACTAAGCTTCCATTAGTGCTAATGGTATATTGTGAATCTTTCATTATAAAACCCATAATCTGTGTAATCTACAACGGCGGGTGGCACGGGCTACTTGTTGCCCGTGTTTCCTTACCTAAAACACCTCTGGTATATTCATCTTTAGTGGTTCATTTATATTTAATATCCAAAATCTTGTACTCGCCCATCTCCAATCAATGAGATTTTTAACTAAACCTATCCTAACCGGATTTAAATGAATATAATCTATAGCTTTTCTAAGCGTTTCAGTATTATAAATATTCCGATCATATCCACCTCCTGCTTGCCAGAATCGTCTAATCTCATGTCCAGCTTGAGACAGTTTCAATCTATTAAACAACTCTGGATAGTCATTACTGATAAATCGCAAAGCTTCATAGCTAAACGATTTCTTTAACGAAAGTAGAACCTTGTTTATTGAATCATCAATCGCTGGCTGAAGCAGTAGATGTACATGATCAGGCATAATAACAAACGCATACAGCTTAAATTTTCTACGTGTTCGAGCTAGCCCAAGATGTTCTGCAAACAGATGACAAAGGTTATCATTTACAAAAAGCCTGAGTCGTTTATAACAGGAAAACGTTAAAAAATGGACTTGATAATTGTTGTCAAATCTCTTTGGCATCTATGAAACCAATTGGTCATTAATCCAACATACACATCTGCAGGTAAGGAAACACGGGCAACAAGTAGCCCGTGCCACCCATAGCGAACAGAGGCGTCTGCAAACAATGTAAATCTGTGTAATCTGCGGTCAAAACTATCGAATTTCAATTTTCACCCCACTGTTTTCCCACCTTTCCCGCACTGTAATCGTATCCGGACTTACAGTGAAACGCTCTGCAAAGCTAAATGGCAGAAGTTTTCCATAACTGTACATATCATTTCGATCCCTATCAATATAAGCCCAGATAATGTATTTTCCCGCATTCAACCGCTCGATATTAAACGATCCATCAGTTTTTACTTTATTATGTGTCTCAATGGGATTTCCTCTATCAATCGACCTTGCTACAACAACCCATCTAAAGTCATTATCAAGCATCATACCTGTAATAGAACCTGTTTCAGTTGGATCTAATATTGTGAAAGAAACAGACCAGGTTGTGTCGGGTGAACGATTGCCTGCAATGTCCTGTATTCTATTCATATCAAAACTTAAGGTGTATTCCCTCCCAAACAGCAAAGGGTCATCTAATTCCCACCAAAGCAAATTAGCGCCATTAAAGCGGCAATGAACGGGGAACTCAATGCTGTCGAAAGCAGTACTGTCAATAATTGAACTGTCAACTAATGTAAGACTTAACATTATATCGAATTCGTCTTCGATTATAGCGTCATCAAACCCGATCCATCCGCTTGGCAACTCCGAGACGTCTCTGTCCATCGATTTCGGAAAGGAAGCTGTGATACGCGGTCCAATGGTGTCGGGGATAGCTGATCCATTAAAATAATATAGTGTAGTATCACCAGCGAATTCAAGCAGATACTCCCTGTCTGGATTTTGCATTTCAGTATATAGAACAATTCTTGAAGAATCTACTGCATCGAACCAAGCACGCTTTATACTTAAAGTGCTGACAGTATCACGAATGCCGAGTTTCGGAATAATTTCCTCCAACTTCCGATCCAGTATTTTATTGAAACGCAGCTCAATATGTCGTTCATCAGAAGCTGAAACTATAAACAGTCTTGTTTCCGATGTATCCCGTTTAGACGGATAGATTTCTATCCGGGTTTCTGAATCCTTTTCAAGTATTACGTCCCGCCAAGGCAATCCGAGCATATCCGTGGCAGGATCATACAATCGGTCTCGCTTCTTATCTTCCCAGCAAGCAATACGATATGTTCCGGCAGGTAGATAATCGAGCACAAACCCACCGTCAACGCCTGCCTGAGTCATATATTCAGGCGGACTTTCTGTAGGATCTATTTCAAGTGAGTCACTTACAATCCAGGCAGCGACCAACATACCTTGCGCTGCATGACCGGCGAAAACAGATCCGGTTATCCTGCCCTCATCAATCGTTTCACCCGCCGTCAAAGCTACAGCAAAGCTCTCTTCAAGCTTGTTACGCCGCAAATCCATAACGCTGGCGCCGATAGAAACCACAAGAGTGCGTTCAAACGGTATTGGTTCATGTAACAATATATGAACCTTTTGCCCGTTGATCTTGACCTTGGGTTGCTTTTCCGGAGGTGGTGTGATAAACAGCGCTTCGATTAACGATGCTCTATCAACTCGCTCGCTGAATGTGAATTCAATATCAGACTCAGGATCAACATTGGTTGCGCCTGAAGCCGGGATTACGTTTATTATCAGCGGTGGTTCTTTATCCTCCGGTCCGCCTGATGGTGAACCCATCGAAGCGCATCCGATAATCAGACCTGTGATTATGCTCGTAATGACTGCTATTTGTATAATAATCTTCAAATTTACGAAGTAATGTGATCCTTGTCAACATTCTGCACTTTATTTAACATTTATTAAGGTAAAGCATACAACTTCATACATCAAGGTTTATGGGTTGTAAAAAGAAGGGCAAAGCATTATATTATGGTTCAAAAGGGATTGTTTTAAAGATTCTCACCGCTGTGAGCGCAGAGAACGCAGAGGATTTAAAATTTGCTCTACGGAATATTCATGATTCTGTTGAAAAATCAATCATTACAGGATTTCCTTCCCATTTTGTCATTCCCGCGAAGGCGGGAATCCAGAGTTTTCAAGTATTTAAAGCTCTTCAACCTGGATTCCCGCCTTCGCGGGAATGACAAAATGGGAAGTATTTCAACAGATTCATTCATTTACGAATGAGTATTGACAAAAATATCTGTTAAATCTGTGTAATCTGCGGTTAAAGAAACACGCGACAGGAGTGTCGTGTCTACTAAAACTGGAGAAAAAATGGCAGAAAAATTTTATAATTACATTGATGGGGAGTGGTGTCCGGCTGATTCGGGTGAATGGCTCGAGAACCGCAATCCGGCAAACTGGGATGAAATAGTCGGATTGTTCCCCAAATCAGGTAAGCAGGAGGTTGATCGGGCTGTAAGATCCGCTCGCGAAGCTTACAAAAAATGGCGATTGGTTCCCGCCCCCGAACGCGGCGCTATCCTCAAGCGCGCCGGTGATATTATGGTCGAGCGCAAGGATGAACTGGCGCGCAATATGACCCGCGAAATGGGCAAGGTGTTGACCGAAACACTAGGCGATACGCAGGAAGGTATAGATACCTTCTATTATGCAGCCGTCGAGGGACGCAGGTTGTTCAGCCACACAGCGCCTTCTGAGATGCCCAACAAGATGAACCTTTCCTTCCGTATGCCAATTGGCGTTGCGGGGCTGATTACACCCTGGAATTTCCCGATGGCGATACCATGCTGGAAGTCGCTGCCGGCGTTGGTGTGTGGCAATACGGTGGTCTTCAAACCTGCGTCCGATACGCCGTTGACGGCAACTATGATGGTTGAAATCCTTGTAGAAGCGGGGATCCCCCCCGGCGTGATAAACATCGTTCATGGCGGTGGCGGTTTGGTCGGGACGGCAATAGTCGATCACCCGGATGTTGACCTTATTAGTTTTACAGGGTCATCATTAATCGGCAAACAGATCAATTCCAAAGCCGGAGCGCAACTGAAACGAGTATCACTGGAACTGGGCGGCAAGAATGCTCAGATTGTAATGGAAGATGGCGACCTTGATCTTGCTCTTGAGGGAGTGCTTTGGGGCGCATTCGGGACTACCGGACAACGCTGCACCGCTACCAGCCGGTTGATCCTGCACGAGGACATTCACGACAGGTTTATTGACATGCTGCTAAAAGCCGTTGAAGGGCTTAAAGTCGGCGATGGGCTGCTGCCGGATAATACTGTTGGACCTCTCATCAACAAAAGTCAGGTTGATGTTGTTAATGAATACGTCGAGATTGGTAAAGCCGAAGGCGCAAATATGATTATCGGTGGTTATCAATTGAAGGACGGCGATCACGCCAAAGGCTGGTTCTATGCCCCAACAGTCTTCACGGGAGTAACGCAAGAGATGCGTATATTCAAGGAAGAGATCTTCGGACCGGTGCTTAGTGTTATTAAGGTCAAGGATTTCGACGAAGCCGTCAAGGTTCACAATGACTGCATCTACGGATTGTCATCCTCGATTTACACCCGCGACGTGAACCGCGCTATGACCGCTGTGCGAGACCTTGAAGCAGGAATTACTTATGTTAACGGACCCACCATCGGCGCTGAGTGTCACATGCCTTTCGGCGGCGTAAAGGAAACCGGCAATGGTCATCGCGAGGGTGGTTGGCCCGTGTATGAGTTCTACTCGGAGATTAAGACGGTATATATTGATTTCTCTGGAAAGTTGCAGAGGGCGCAGATAGATAACTATTGATTGTGATTGTTGTATTGCTGTTTTGTTTGTCCCTAAATATTGCAAGTAAGAGCTGACCGTTATGCGATCCCGAATTTTCGGGAGAAGCAATCTTGTAAGTATCGTAACTAATGTTGTGTTAGGTGTTAACACCTGACACAGAGATTACTTCGTTGCTTCGCGCCTCGCAAAACGTAGTGATTTTTACTAATAATTCTGTATCTATTGAAAGAGGAGATAATTATAGGACTTACGAAGTTAGATATTGAGATTGGAAACGTAGCAAACCCTGAAGTAATGGTAACGCTTGAGGTCTTAATCGATTCAGGTGCAATCTATTCTGTGATTCCGTCTCCCATTCTCAAAAAGCTTGGAATCAAGCCACGCGAAGAACAGGTGTTTCGACTTGCAGATGGTTCAAAGATTGTTCGCAATAAAGGAACGGCGCTTTTCAAGTACGGCAATAAAACAGGTGGAGCAGACGTCATTTTCGGTGAGAAAGATGACAGCACTCTATTAGGCGCTTTTACCTTGGAAGCCTTAGGACTGGCGCTCAATCCGTTAAAAAGGGAATTGATACCGTTACCGATGGTGCTTTAAGCATTACATTAGGGAATCGCTATGTCGCGGGCGACTCAACCAAGTATAAAAATTAACATCATACTGTGATCACACCGGAGTGCTCAAGCTTGCTTGAGCGCGATCTGGGACTAATACATGATTCTGTTGAAATACTTCCTATTTGTCATTCCCGCGAAGGCGGGAATCCAGTTTGAAGAGCTTTAAATACCTGAAAACTCTGGATTCCCGCCTTCGCGGGAATGACAAAATAGGAAGGAAATTCCGTAATAATTGACTTTTTCAACAAAATCATACATAGTATAACCTGCTCAAGCAAGCTTGAGCACTCCGGAGTAGGATGGTGCTATTTTTCAAGGGAGTAACTATGGGAATAACTAACCTTAAAATCGAAGTTGGTAATCCGGAAGAACCGGAAAACACAGAAACACTCATGTTTCTGATTGATACTGGCGCGATGTACTCAATTGTCCCTACGCCAATACTAAAGAATTTCGGTTTGAAACCACTTTCAGAAAGGGAATTTATTTTAGCAGATGGGACAACAATTGTCAGGAAGATCGGATGGGCGCTATTCAGATACAAGGATTATGTCGGTGTCTCCGACGTCATCTTCGGTGAAGAGGACGATAGTGTTCTCTGTGGCGCTTTAACACTCGAAGCTCTTGGACTTGCAATCGATCCTTTTCGCCGGAGGTTGATAGAATTGCCGATGGCGCTATAACGGTAACGAATATCAGGCACGCTAATAGACTACGGATTACGCGGATTTTTTTTACTTTAAATCAAATTCTTAACTAAATAGAAGGAGTACGTAATGAATAGTAAACACATCATTTTCCCCTTGTTAATTACTATTATCTGTTGCTCGTTACTGGTATCATGCCAGATTTCAACAGACAAAGTGAACAAAGGGATTACCAGTCTGGAAAAGGCTATTGGAGAACTGGAAAAAGCTGACATTGTTGCCTCAAAGGATATTGATGAAATCAAGAAATTTGTGGAGGAAGCAAAATCACTAAATGAGCAAGGGAAATTAAAAGAAGCTCTCAAAACTGTGAAAGACGCCAATATGTCGTTGGCAAAAAAAATGATCTCCAGAGCGATGTCTAAGAAAAAGGAATGAGGGAAATAAGTATACTATTCCCCTGTTTCTGCTCCGCGTAGGAGCCAATTATTGAGCTCCTCAGCTTAAGCAACGGGGCTCGATAAATCGGCTCCTACGCGAACTTTGCGCTTGACTAAGTAATGCTTATTACAACATGAACAACACAGTATAATGAGAAAACTCGGACATAAAATCTATGGTCCCGGATCCATCGCATCCTTTGTATTAGGATTGATTGGTTTTCTGATGGTGGTGTATCCAATAGTTGCCGGTGTTCTTGGCGTCTATGGACTTTTGAATATGTTCTTAATAATTCCAATAACCGGTGCAGCGCTCGGATTGCTGGCGATAGTCTATTATTCCAGAGCAAAGAAATATCTAAAGAGACGCAGCATCGCGCGCGGTATAGGATTTGCGCGGATCGGACTGATTACCGGTATTATTGCGCTTATAATTGGAAGCGCTATATCAGGCGCATTCGTTTATATCTACTACGAGAGTAAGGACTCTCCTAATGAACCGATTGGCAGTGTGCAGCTATACTTCTATGGAGATGAAGAATATAGGGAGGTCGCAACTGAAACGCTGTTGCTTCCGGATAATACCCTTCTCACAATCGGAACGCGCCGCAATTATAAAGACTCCTCGAAAAAATGGGATATGGTATTGCTGAAGACATCCCTTCAAGGTGAACAAATCTGGCACAAGGTAATCCCTAATGCAAGCTCAGTCAAAGGCGCAGTAATCAACGACAGCGTTGTATTCATTAGCTCGACAACTGACATGTTCAACGATGCTAACACTGATAATCCCGTTACCTATCTGTTGAAGATCAACCTCGATGGTGACAGTCTTGATTCACGCATCTATGATCTTGGTGGTGAATCACGAACTAAGGATATTATTTCGACAGTTGATGGTAATTCCATAATACTTACCGGTATCAGGGATGGTGATTCAGAATCAAGAACACATATGCTTATGAAACTTAATCTGAATGGTGATGCTATTTGGTCAAAGACGTATTTAACCGAACCGGAAACGTATTATACCAAAGTGCACCAAACCGAGGATAATGGTTATATAATCATCGGCTTTAAATCTTATAAGGATGACCTGAAACTAACACTCCGGATGTTCAAGGTGGATTCGGCAGGAAACATGCTCTGGAAGGATCCGAATAAGGATTTAGACTGCTCAATCCTCGATCTGGTTGAGTTGAAAGATGGCGTTTGGTTGGCAACGGGGTATCAATATGCTGAGGAACATGGCTTTGACGGAAGGGTTTTAAAATTCGATTCTGATGGCAAACTGCTCTGGAATAAATCCTTATGTTATGAGTTTTCACTATATCTGACAGGGCTTATTCCTTGGGTTAATGGGAATTATCTAATTGTTGGTAATTTGGCTATAGACAACAGGTTCAGGTTTGAGAAACTCAGAGGCTGGGATACATATTTCATAGCATCGGTAACTCCGGATGGTGAAGTGATACAATCCTTCAATGGTAAGAGAGCGGTCTTTGCACCCTGGGGAGTTATTCCGATCAGCGAGGGATATTGTGTAATGACAGGATTTGGTGGGAAGTACAAAAAAGGTGAAAAAGGGGCTATTTCCAATCAGGATATTGGGTTGTTGCATTATAAGGGTGAAAAGTAATATCGATAGTGTCCCTCTATTTCCTGTTTTGCGAGCGAAGCGAAGCAATCTCTGCTGGTTAGGGAAGAGATTGCTAAGCTACAATTCCACTTATACTAGAGAGTATCCAGCGAGTGTTTCACTCACGGATTCAACCAGTTTATCCCGGGAGATTGCAAATTGCGCCGGTCTGTCTTTTAACCATTCATTCCGTTCTTCGACTTCCTCAGCTAACTTCATCCCTAATTGAAGATCTTTGATTTCAACTTCATTCCGGACAAATTCATCTTCACCGGCAATGACGACTAACGGAATACCACACTTATCGGCATATTTCAACTGGCGTCCTATACCGCCTCCACCCAAGTATATCTCAGTATTGATCCCCGCAGTACGAAGCTCTTGAGCAATCAATTGGTATTCAGTCAACCTACGCTTGTCCATCACTGTAACCAGAACCTGAACGATTGAATTTCTGTCTTTTCCTCGCCTTAAGTATTTCAGTGCCGATAAGAGACGATCCACACCGATGCTGCCACCGGTGGCAGGAACCTTCTGTCCTGTGAAACGCTCAACCAGATTATCATAACGTCCACCGCCGAATACGCTGCCGGTAGGATAATCGGACGGTAGGTCAGACACTCCTGTCTGATTCGTTGATTGGTTGTCAGACAAGAGTGTCCGACCTATTGATTGTTGGATCAAGGTTGCTTCAAACACGGGACCGGTATAGTATGCCAACCCGCGCGCAACCGTCGGATCAAATATGACACGATCCTCATCGTAGCCTAATGCACGTAGAAATTCATCAATCTCGCGCAATTCAGCTATTCCTTCGACACCAACTTGTGAATCACCTACGATCTCAGCCAGCAGATCGCAAGTTTGTGAACGGCTTTCAACGCGGCAGGTTAAATAGTTTTCAATAGTGTTGACAGCATCGGCATCCAGATTCAATCCCGGCATATAATCCCCGGAAGGATCCTTGCGTCCCTTGGTGAGCAGCTCCCTCACACCAACCATCCCAACCCGGTCTAATTTGTCAATCGTTCGCAGCACATCGAAATATGAAACCGGCTTATCCGCTGTCAACCCGCCGCAGTTGACAGTATTATCCGAAGCGTTGCTATCAGGCGCGGTGGTCTGACAGCGGGGTAGTTTTTTATCAATAATAATCTGCTTACGCGCATCCCATTCGATAAGCCCTATTTTTTCCAAAACGCCATTCAGCACCTTTCGGCTGTTTACCTTCATTATGTACTGTCCACGGCTGATACCAACCGCTTCGAGTGCATCGCATCCAATACAGCAGGCTTCAGCATCTGCAATTAGAGAACCGGTTCCAACGGTATCGAAGTCAAACTGATAGAACTCTCGGTATCTTCCCACACCGGGCTTCTCCAAACGCCATACCGGTCCGAATTGGTAACGGCGGAAAGGTCTCTGCAAATCCTTATATTGAGCCACAACTCTGGATAGCGGCGCAGTCAGGTCATAACGCAAAGCAATCCATTCATCGTTTTCGTTGAGGAAGGCAAATATCCCCCCTTCGGGTGTTTCACTTTCAGGCAGGAACTTACCGAGAATGTCAACGTATTCAATGGCAGGGGTTTCCAACGGTGAAAAGCCGTACCGTTCATAAACAGCGCGAATTGCTTCTATCATTTCCCGCCGCATCATCAGGTCCTCAGCAAATATATCGCGAAAACCACGGTAAAGCTTTGGGATTGGTCTTTTCATAGTAAATCCTTTTTACCCATACGGGGAGGGCGGACATTCTTGTCCGCCACATTAAACAATTATAAGGTGGCGGATAAGAATATCCGCCCTCCCCATTAAACAAACAAGCCACGCAGAGCGCGGCTTGTTTTGTACAGCCGGGTGGACTTGAACCACCGGCCTCCTGATCCACAGTCAGGCGCTCTATCCAACTGAGCTACGGCTGCGTAATGTTATTGAACCTTTTAAGATAATCAGGAATAGTCATTATGTCAAGAATATGGACGAAGGATGAAGGATGAAGGATGAAATAAATCGATCAAGGTACATCATCAACTTCCTGCATTTCTAATACTACTGGTATTGTACTAACCGGAACCTGACTTATCTTCGCCAGACTATCAGCAGGCAGTGATGAATAATCGAGTTCGCTGCCGTGCATCGAGTGTGGTATCAAGTAGATAGTGAACATAAGAATCGTTGCTGCAACCACCCACCAGCGACCGCGTTTCTCGCCGTCCTTGCCTCGTAGCGCCCAGACCGCAGCTATCCAACCTAATGCCATTATTGCTGTCTTATTATCCGTCCAATCCTCGCCAAGAGGCCATCCCGTCCAGAACGCTCCGAAGGCGTACTTCTGTACTATCGGTCCGAATATCAATCCACCGACCGCAATCAATCCCAATGTGACCCAGGCTTTTGTCTTGATCTTTAGTCCGAACAGTGCGGACAGCGTTGCCTGCATTCCTATCAATAATGCTGCGAACATCATAAAAACATGTGGAAGCAATACACCCTTCGGGACATGTCCCTTAAAGCGGATCACAGCGGGTTCGTCCGGAGGCATGATTACGTTATCGCCGTTATGAGTCAATTTAACCTGATACTCTAATTTGCCCGCAGGCGGTTGATGTGGCAGTTCAGCGTAAAGCTCCATACCATCCAGGTTCATCTTTGTTATTTTAGCAGGTTTATCTAACTTATAATATTTCCATAGAACGTAACCTTCTATGGATGGATCAGGAATCTCAATTCTGACCTGATGATTATCCATACCTCCATGAGTGCGCTTCAGATTGTATGTTATTTGATTTTGTCCAAGCTGTGTCTTTCCCGAAACCGGGTAGGTAGGTCCCGTTTTTCGCTGGTAGCGAGCTATGCCGAGGGTTATGACCAACGCTAGTATCCAGAATATAATATTGCGTGTGATTTTAGTATTCCTTATTGAGATAATATTGTCAATAAATTAAGTAAAGGATTCTCTAAATTCCTATACACATTTCACGTTTTTCCCTTAGTTTGTCATTTATACGCTGGTTTGATGAACGACAATTATTCTTCCCAGGCAGCACAATAAAAACGGGAATTCTAATTGTCGTTCATCAAACGTATTCACTCACCGGGTATTTCCAACCGGACATTAACAATCCTTCCGATTTTCGCATACTCGTAAATAGTGAATTGGAAATCAAGCTGTCCGAGACGTTTTCCTTCACAGCAGAGGTTAAATACCGTCACGACAGCGAACCTCCCCAGGGATTGAAAGATTATGACATAAATATTAGTAATGGGATTAGTTTTACTTTCTGATCTGTATGTTGGGTAATGACTCTATATGGTTGTCAGGAATATCCACCACTGCCATTCCCTTTAAAATAAGTGTTCAGAGTGCGCGCTTCAGCGCGTAAAGTCCATAGAATGCAGGATATAGCTAACAAGCGCTGAAGCGCGCACTCAGAGCTTTATTTTCATATTTGGCTGAGTCACCCCCAACATGGCATCCCCAGAAAAACAGAAGTTCAGAGTCCATCCCGAAACTTCGGGATGCTCCCCGCTATCAACTACCCGCTATCTTCCCATACCGCTGTCAACCCACCGCGGTTGACAGCATTACCCGGAGCGTTACCATCAGGAACAGCGTCCTGACACCAGACCAAATCCTCATATTACGCAGCACAACCTGTTGAATAAATATTCCAGTGAACTCGCGACCGGTCTATTGTTTAAGTAATACAGGTTGTCAACGCTCTGTTTCAGCAATTCACCGTCTTTACAGTTACGCAGGGAGGGATCTTATCCCGTCGAACTATTAATAACTAACATTCCCAACTTCGTAATTTCCTCATTCCCAGTTCCCAATTTCCTCATTCCCAACTTAAAACACGCCTCATTCCCAACTTGATTGGGAATCCAGTAAATCCTTGAATCCAAAAAAAAACCCAATAAAGTCGGGAATGAATAAAAACGGCAAAGTGAGATTCTTAACTATCAATTTCAATCAAATTATGTTAATATAGTACTTTGAAATACCTATTGTAAATATAACATTTTGTTATAACTATAATTATAAATATTATGAAGTGGATAATGTCAATTAATAAAGGATTATTATTCAACCATCGTTACTGCCGGATTGATGATTCTGTTGATTAAGTCAACAATTTCAGAATTACCCTCCCATTTTGTCATTCCCGCGAAGGCGGGAATCCAGAGTTTTCAAGTATTTAACAAACACCAT
>JAVCDD010000093.1 GCA_030765125.1 Candidatus Hatepunaea meridiana | reverse complement strand
CGAATGGGGTGGTGATCTTTGCCAGCCAATCCGTCCTTTCCTGACCGTAGACGAACAGCGCTATCAGAACCCCCAGCGTGGCTTCACCTGCCACCAGTCCCGAACCGAAGAGAACGCCGTTTTCGCGGGATGATTTGAGCCTGTCTCCTGTATAAATCTTCTCCAAAGTACCACGCAATATACCACCGATTATAATTGGCACAGATAATCCGAACGGTAGATATAAACCCACGGCAAACGGCAGAGAATTTACGCCTAAAAGTTCGACTACAGCAGCAATTACCATTCCCGTCAGAACGAACGCCCAGGGCAGGTTCTTGTCCATTACGCCCTCTACGACCAACTTCATCAACGTTGCCTGCGGTGCGGGAAGCGCTGCGGATCCGATAACGAAGGTTTTGTGTAACAGCAAGACAACTAAACCCGTTACCGATGCTGCGGTCAATACACCTATAAACTGTCCATACTGCTGGCGGTAGGGAGTCGCTCCAACGAGGAAACCTGTTTTCAAGTCCTGAGAAATATCACCGGCTGAAGAAATCCCCACGCATACAATAGCTCCAACGATCAGTGCGGCAAACTTACCCTCAGCGCCTGTTAATCCAACTGCGCTAAAGATCAAAGACGTGCCAAGCAGCGCTGCAATCGTCATCCCCGATACCGGCAGCGACGATCCACCGACCAGTCCGACTACGCGCGAAGCTACTGAAGCAAAGAAAAAAGTGAATAATACAACCAGAATGGCGCCGAGCAGGTTCAATTTCAGCGCTGGAAGAGCCCAGATCATTACTGCTACCAACAGTGCGCCACCAATGACGATACTGCCGGGAAGATCACGGCGCGTGCGGGGTTCGTCAGGGTTTACCTTAATGTTAAAACCTTTAAGTGAAGCCTTGAATGAACTGATAACAGTGGGCATCGCTTTAACTAAGGAAATAACCCCGCCGAATGCAACGGCGCCGGCGCCGATATAGCGGATGTAGTTGTTCCAAATATCACCGGGAGACATATCAATTATCGGTACTTCGGATGGATAAAGCGCTCCCGGCAGCATTTCACCGACAGTTGCAATTAAGGGGATCAATCCGAGCCAAGCCAATGCGCCACCGGCAAACATCAACGCGGCTATCCTCGGTCCGATTATAAAACCTACACCTAATAATGAGGGATAACTATAGAGACCGACCTGTCCTTTGTTGAGGAACGACAGCCCGACGTGCGGTTGCTCTGTCCATAGACCGCAGACGTTGGGATCCATTAACCCTTTGTAGAGAGCTCCAAGCCCCAGTCCAGCAAAGACTGTCTTGAATTTGGAGCCGCCCTCTTCACCTGCAACCAGCACTTCCGCACAACCGGTGCCTTCCGGATAGGGGAGCTTGCCGTGTTCACGAACCATCAGGTAGCGGCGTAGCGGGATCATCAGCATTACTCCCAACACGCCGCCTAAAGCTGCGACCATAAAGAGTGTTGCTACTGACGGCTCCATATTCATCATCAATAGAGCCGGTATGGTAAAGCAGATACCGGCAGCGATTGATTCCCCAGCCGATCCGACCGTCTGGACGATGTTGTTCTCAAGAACAGTCCCACTCTTAAAGATACCGCGCAGGATACCCATTGAGATTACCGAAACGGGAATAGAAGCGGTGATCGTCATCCCGATCTTTAGCCCCAGATAAGCATTAGCAGCTCCAAAGATAATACCCAGTATGACGCCGAGTATGATAGCGCGCCATGTGAATTCGGGAATGATGTCCTTGGGGGAAATGTACGGACGGTAATCCTTACCGTCCATAATGCGATAGGCGTCGGGATGGAGACCTTTTCGCTTTGAGGGTTGTTTGTCATTCATAATTTCTCGTGATTGATGATTCGGTTGAAATACTTACAATTTTGTCATTTCCTTCCTATTTTGTCATTCCCGCGAAGGCGGGAATCCAGAGATTTCAAGTGTTTAAAGCTCTTTAAACTGGATTCCCGCCTTCGCGGGAATGACAAAATGGGAAGGAGATTCTGTAATAATTGACTTTTTCAACAGAATCATTGATGATTTCCGATTGTCGATTGTTGATTATCAATCAACATTTACTAAAGTATTTAACTGATTGGGAGGTGTCAATAGATAGTTGGATCATTTTTGCTTATATTAAAAGAAATACAGGGAAGAACGTTTCTTAAATAGAAACAGGAGTAATATCTAATGAACCCGATAACAATTGAAGATTATCTTAAATTGGATTATCCTGTCACTTTTGTAAAGAAAGATGGCGGATATCAGGCTTGGTATCCGGATTTAGGCAGCGGTTCAATCGTTGCCTGGGCGAAAACACTAAAGAAAGCCTTTGAAGACATCGAGGAATCGCGTAAAATAACAATAAAATACTGGCACGAAAAAGGAATCCCTATCCCATTACCATCAGACACAGATTCATCACAATACAGCGGTAGGTTCGTCTTAAGAATCCCAAAAGTTCTTCACGCAGGTTTAGTTGAGGAAGCAAAGAAGAACGGCATTAGCCTGAATTCCTATGTTTCCTTCCTTTTATCGGAACGTAATATAAAATCTTACCGAACTAAAGTTCCAAACCTGCTATTTTGATTTGGACATCTGATTTGTGCTTAATTACTTGAAATCCGTACATAGATTTGTTATACAGTATGATTTGGCACCTAAACATTTGGATCATACTG
>JAVCDD010000197.1 GCA_030765125.1 Candidatus Hatepunaea meridiana | reverse complement strand
CCCCTTTTGTCATTCCCGCGAAGGCGGGAATCCAGGTAACCTATTGTTTCTCCTGGATTCCCGCCTTCGCGGGAATGACAAAAGGGGATTAATATCCAGATAAACACGGGTTTTCGGTCAGACACTACTTAACAAAGTAATGTTAGTGTCTGACCGAAAACCCGTGTTTATCTGGATATTACCCCTCTTTTGTCTGGATATCCACCCCTTTTGTCAGAATAAGTAGGAAACTCACGCTGGAGACTGCAGGCTTGAAAAAAGATCATACCAAACGGTTGTTCAAACTTGTAAACTTACAAACTACCCCGTTAGGTCCACCGATGCGTTACAAAATAAAACAGGTATATTCGCCTGGCTGATATTCCGAATTACCGGATTGTTGCTGGTGTTTTACCTGATAGTACATATCAAAGCGATAGAAACCCTGAGTGATCCGGCTCGATTCGACGACACGATGACCTCGCTCGGTTCCTGGCAATTCAGAGTGTTGGAAATTGGATTGCTGGCAACTATTATCGTCCACGCGGTGAAAGGCGTCAGGATTCTTATCATCGATTTCGCCAACGGTTCGCTGTACCAGAAAAACTGTTCTGGTCGCTGTAACATCTCGGCGTTCCGTTTTCCCGCACCACAGAAGGGCTGATTGCGCAAAGGAAATTTGGTGGTCATACGTTGAACTATGGCGAGAAAGCAGCGCTTAGATCCTGCTATTTAGCCGACTACACCGCACATGTGCTGCTGCACACGCTATATGAATAGTCGATCAAGAACAACGTCCGTTTTTTTAGCGAATTCGAAGCGCTGGACCTGCTTATTGACAATAACGTCTGCAAAGGTTGCGTTGCATGGGATATTCGAAAGGGCGACCTGAACGTCTTCAATTCCGGCGTTTTGGTAATGGGAACCGGCGGATATGGAAGAGCCTTTAAGATCACCTCTAACGCCCACGAAAACACTGGTGATGGTCTGGGTATGATCCTTCGTAATAACTTGCCGCTACAAGATATGGAATTCGTGCAGTTTCATCCTACCGGTCTGCAGATTGAGCCATTGAGAAAGAAGGCTATTGTTATTGATCCATTGCCAGGCTTCGAGATCATAAAGGATCTGGCAGTCGATATCGATCCCTTCTTTGAGCATCTGGCGAAGGTGAAACCGTATCTGATAAACGACGAACCTCCTCCGGATAAGGAGAGCATTCAGTCCCCCGAAGAGTTTAAACGCATCTCCGATCCGGTCGCCTGTATCCTCTGTATGTCGTGCACTTCGAGCTGCCCTTCTTTTTGGAGCGATCCTGAATATATCGGACCTGCAGCGTTGTACAAGGCGTACCGGCATATTTTTGACATGCGGGATAAGGGTATTAAATATCGGGTTGACGTACTTGATAATAAACAAGGATTGTGGTGTTGTCATATAATATTTAACTACATGGATGCATGTCCAAAAAAGGTTAAAGATAACGAACGGGATCTCACTGCTGAAACGTAAAATTATCAGTGAGAAAATATAGGAATAGTGATGAAACAAATAGGAAAATATGCACTGCAGGTGCAAACAGATTTGAGCTTTGACGATGCCATAACAAAGGTTACGCATCTATTGAAAGAACAGGGATTCGGAATCTTAACTGAAATAGATTTCAAATCAACTCTTAAAAAAAAGCTGGATGTTGACTGGAAACCATACAAAATTCTCGGTGCGTGTAATCCCCCATTTGCCTATAAATCGCTGCAGGCGGAACCGCTCGTTGGGGTGCTGCTGCCATGTAATATCATCGTCTGGGATGAAGGAGATCACCGGATTGTCGCGGCGATGGAGCCTGGTATTATGGGGGATATAATTGATAATCAAGAAATCAGGGATGTTGCGCGGCAGGTTTCAAATCTAATAAAGAAAGTCCTGAAAGGGATATAACCAGTCAAGAGACAATCTGGTGTTCAGTCCCATAATTACATTTGGATAGTATAGATATGTGGCTTAAGAGTAAAAAACGTATCTGGATAGTAATTCCCATTATTTAGCTCAATCCTGTTGACAACCCTTAATTCGAAATTGATGGATAAAAAGGAAAAAATAACTATGAAAAACCATCTTGCAGGGTCCCTTTCGCCCTACCTGTTGCAGCATGAGGATAATCCGGTCGATTGGTATCCCTGGAGTGAAGAGGCATTCCGGAAAGCTAAGAGCGAGAATAAGCCCATCTTTCTGTCGATAGGATATTCAGCCTGTCACTGGTGTCATGTAATGGAACGTGAATCATTTGAGAATGAAACAGTTGCCTCGTTCCTGAATGAGAATTTTATCAGTATCAAGGTCGACCGAGAGGAGCGACCGGATGTGGATGATATCTATATGAATGCCGTTCAGATGTTTACAGGGTCTGGAGGTTGGCCACTCACGGTATTCCTGACTCCTGATCTTAAACCGTTTCACGGAGGCACTTATTTTCCACCGGAAAGCAGGTTTGGTCGTCCCGGTTTTCTGGAGCTTCTAAAAGAAATCGAACGGGTTTTCCGAACTCAACGCAACCAAGTTGAAAACAGTGCTGCGCAAATGACTTCACAGCTCAAATCCTTCGATTCGCATTCAACCGGCGCTGGTGAATATGATCGGACCATCATAGAAAACGCTGTCAAGTACTTAAAAGACAATTATGACGCAGCCTACGGAGGCTTCGGAGGCGCGCCCAAGTTCCCCCCAACCGGTCAACTCAACCTGCTGATGAGGATTTACAAGCGGAACAAAGATACTGATCTCCTTAAGATTGTTGAACATACATTAACACGAATGGCACAAGGTGGTATATTCGATCAGATCGGTGGCGGATTTCACCGGTATTCGGTTGATGAAAAGTGGCTGGCTCCACATTTTGAGAAGATGCTATATGACAATGCGCTGTTAACTGTGAATTACCTTGACCTCTACCTCATCACGAAGAACCGGTTCTTTGCCGATATTGCCCGGTTGACCCTGGACTGGGTTTTGCGTGAAATGCAGGACGGTTCGGGAGGTTTCTATTCTTCTCTGGACGCAGACTCAGAAGGAGAAGAGGGGCTTTTCTATCTGTGGGAGTACGATCAGTTTAGAAAAATCCTTGGCAATGATACCTCAGAATTGATGAATGAAGTATATGGGATTACTCGAAAGGGGAATTTCGAGGGAAATACTAATATTCTGACATTCGGAGCTGATCTCCAAAAGATTGCCGCAGAATGGAATTTGACTGTTGAAGAGCTTAGAGAAAAAGTAAACGTAAATCGTCATAAATTACTTAAGTCTCGTCATCAGAGAATCAGACCTCATACGGACGATAAAATCCTCACTGACTGGAATAGCCTGATTATAACAGCTTTTGCGAGAGGTTATCGTGCTCTGGGTAACCCGGAATATCTGAAAGCAGCGGAGAATGCAGCCGATTTCTTACTGCGGGAGATGTTTAACTCAGAAAATCTGTTTCACAATTTCCGTGATGGCAAAGCCGATATTAACGGACTGTTAGATGATTACGCCTACCTGACAGAGGGACTGATAGAGCTATATCAGGCTGGATTTGATGAACGCTATTTTGTGCAGGCAAAGCTTGTTGCATCAAGATTAAAAGAGAAATTCCAGGATGACACCAATGACGGTTTTTTCCAGACGCCTGCCGACAGACTGGACTTGTTATATAGGAGTAAACAGGCATACGATTCGTCAACGCCATCCGGGAATGCGGTGGCGGCTGGAGCGTTTTTTAATATCTATAAGCTCACCTACGATGATCAGTATAGAGATATTGCCCAAAATACTGTAAAACTATATTCTAAACAGGCAAGAGAACATCCGGAGGGATTCTTCAGAACTATAGCCTTGATTGACGACCTGACAATGCCGCTTAAGCAGGTAGCAATTATACTGGCAAAAGATTCTGAAATGGACGAGGATATGATCGGGATGTTAAATTCACAATACAATCCCGGCTTAATTATTGCTGCGAAAGATGAAAACCAGAACAGTAAAATTGAGCTTTTAGACAACAGAGAGGTGATCGGAAAAGAAAACACGGCATACTATTGTATTGATTTTTCATGCAGACTGCCGGTAACACTTAGCGCCAGGTTGAAAGAAATTATGAAAAAGAGTGTTTTTTAAAATACTTTATTCAAAAGAGCGAAAAGGAAGGAAAAATCAAAAATATGCCAACACATAATTAGTAATAGTTCGTATTACTAAACAAAGTATTTACACAATTAAATTAAAGAGGTAGAAAATGTCAAGTTTAGTGACCAAAGAAGCTCCGGATTTTACGGCTCAAGCTGTGATGCCGGATAACTCATTCAAGGAATTAAAACTGTCCGATTATCGCGGGAAATACGTAATTCTGTTCTTCTATCCGTTGGATTTTACTTTTGTATGTCCTTCAGAGATCATTGCCTTTGACAAGATGATAGAGAAGTTCAGATCAAAGAATGCACAGGTTATCGGCGTATCTGTTGACTCGCATTTTACACACTGGGCATGGCGGAATACTCCTGTGGAAAAAGGCGGCATCGGTCAGGTCAGGTACCCGTTGGTGGCGGATCTAAGTAAAAATATTTCGAGAGACTATGGTGTTCTCATAAATGATTCCGTTGCCCTAAGGGGTCTCTTCCTGATAGACAAGGATGGGATTGTGCGCCATTCAGTTATAAATGATCTTTCACTCGGTCGCAACGTGGATGAAGCGCTTCGTATGCTGGACGCCTTGAAATTTACCGAAGAGCATGGCGAAGTCTGTCCTGCGAACTGGAAGGAAGGCGACGAAGCAATGAAGCCCACCTCGGAGGGCGTTGCCGACTATTTAGCAAAACACGCCGGGTAGTATTCTAAAATAAGTTCTTAAAACTCGTTAAATACAAAAGGAGGAAACAATGAATGTTTTCGATTATGCCATGCAGATGGAGAAGGAAGGTGAAACGTATTATCGTGAGTTAGCTGACTCAACAGATAATTCCGGATTAAAAACTGTTTTGAAGTTTCTGGCAGATGAAGAAGTCAATCATTACAATATCTTTAAAATGATGAAGGAGGGGAAGGGTGATTCTCTACCTCCTTCAAATTTATTGACGGATGTTCAGAACATTTTCAGCGAAATGAAGGCAAAAGGCGACAATTACGATTTTAAAGCGAAACAGGTTGAATACTATAAAAAGGCTCTCGACACAGAGAAAAAGAGCGAGGCATTTTACCGTAAGAAAGCTGGTGAGACGACAGCAATTCACGAACGTAAACTGCTGAACGCCATCGCAGACGAGGAAAACCAGCATGGAGTTATTCTGGAAGGAATCATTGATTTCATCCAGGAACCGGAAACCTGGCTTGAGAATGCTGAATGGGGACAGATGATTCGTAGATAAGCAGCGAAAGTTAACTTTTGCATTTAAAGGGTCAGACTATCAGTCTGATCCTTTGAATCGTTCATCTATATTTCCTTAGATTTCCTTTCTTTTAACATTATATCTTACTATATTTGCTAAAAACCTATATAGTGTCTGACCGAAAACCCGTGTTTATCTGGATATTAATCCCCTTTTGTCATTCCCGCGAAGGCGGGAATCCAGGAGAAACAATAGGTTACCTGGATTCCAGCCTTCGCGGGAATGACAAAAGGGGGACTTTTCGGTCAGGCACTATATAGTACAATTCAACACAAAAGAAAGGATAATTATGAGAGCATTTTTCTTTCTGATTATTTGTGCTGTGCTGTTTATTGGATCAGGAGAAGCTTCTGCTGCAAACGAAAATGCAGCCGGAAAATGTATGGTTTGCCATAAAGAAGTTTCTCCGGGACTTTACAAACAATGGAAGAGTTCCGAGCACGCCCTGCACAATGTTACCTGCTACGATTGTCACAGCACTTCAAAAAAAGAACCTGACGCCTTCCTGCATGAAGGCGCTTATGTCGCTACACTTGTCACACCCAAAGATTGTAGTAAATGCCACACCAAAGAATCTGAACAGACCGGAAAATCATACCATGCGAAAGCTGGTCAGATACTCGAATCGAATGACGCATACCTCGCTCATGTTGCCGGTGGTAACCCGGTAGCGATCACTGGTTGTGAGAGCTGCCATGGCACGAAAGTTGAAATCGATCCAAAATCACCCAACAAGCTTTCCAAATTAAGTTGGCCCAATTCCGGGATTGGGAGGATCAACCCTGATGGTTCACTCGGATCGTGTAACGCCTGTCATACAAGGCACGGCTTTGATAAATCACAGGCTCGTCAACCTGAGACCTGCGGAAAATGTCACCTGGGTCCGGATCATCCACAGAAGGAAATATTCGAGGAATCCAAACATGGCAACGTATATTTCACTAATAAGGATAAGATGAATCTCGATTCAGACCGCTGGGTAGTTGGTGAAGATTATTATGCAGCTCCAACCTGTGCAACCTGCCACATATCATCGACAGTTAAACAGAAAACAACCCATGATGTCGGGGATCGAATTTCATGGACATTAAGACCTCCGGTTTCTAAACACCAGGATAATTGGGAGCGGAAACGGGAAAACATGAAGGGCGTCTGTCTGGCATGCCACGGCAACGTATTCGTTGACGGACATTACAGGCAGTTTGATGGATTAGTGAACCTCTACAATGAGAAATTCGCCAAGCCTGCCGGTGCGGTTATGAAGATTCTGAAAAAGAACGGTTCACTGAAGAATCCCGCCGCGTTCAGTAACAAAGTGGAATGGATCTACTGGGAGATCTGGCATCATGAGGGTCGCAGAGCGAGACACGGCGCCGCAATGATGGGACCCGATTATACCTGGTGGCATGGAATATATGATGTCGCACAGCATTTTTATTTCAAATTCCTGCCGGAGATAAGGAAGATTGGTGATAAGGAAGCAATCGCCTATATAGATAATCTCATTAAGACAGATCCAATGCACAAGTGGTTGTCTCAACCGACTGGCAAACTCAAGGAAAGCATTAATTCCGGAGACATTAAAAAAATCTATGAAAAGCTGTTTACACCGGTTATGGGCGGCAAATGAGACGTCTGTATCTGGCGCTTATAAACGGAGTTTCAGCGAACATCATAGGCAGAATCGGAGTATCGCTGGTAACTGCGGTATTCATCCTGTTCATATTATTTGAGCTGCTTCAGGTCGTAGGACTATTCACAAACGCTTATTTCGGGTTGATTGTTTATCTGCTGTTTCCGGCGCTGTTCATTATCGGATTATTACTGCTTCCGATTGGGTGGCGAATGTACATGAAAGCCGGAGGATTTACCCTTAAAGAGTCTTTTACGCATCGATTTGACGAGGTGGATATTCAGGCGAAAATCCTTGGAGCCCGGTTGCTTCGAACTTTCGGTCTCCTGACCATTATCAATCTGATATTCATTGGAGCAGTTTCCGGTCGGGCTCTTCATTTTATGGAAAGCGCGGAATTCTGTGGTACTGCCTGTCACAACGTAATGAATCCCGAATGGACAACCTACCGGCAATCGCCTCATGCGCGAGTTAAGTGCGTCGAATGTCATGTTGGCGAAGGGATCGGCGCGCTGATAGATTCCAAACGGAACGGCACATGGATGATGATTTCGGGGAGTCTTAACATCTACAAACGCCCAATACCGACACCGGTACATAATCTTAGACCGGCGCGCGAGACTTGTGAGAAATGTCATTGGCCCGAGATGTTCCTTGGAAACAGGATCAGAAACATCGTCCACTATAAGACTGATGAAGCGTCAACGCTTTCCTATACAACCCTGATGATGAAAGTTGGATCAGGGAAGGAGGGACTTGACAAAGGTAGTCATTGGCATGTTGCGGCGAGAAATGAGGTCAGGTACGCCTCGCTGGATTATGAACGCGAGCAAATGATCTGGGTGGATGTCCGTCAGCCGGATGGAACATTCAAGAGATACCGGAATAATTCATTGAGTAATCTCGATAGCCAACATCAGGAGCATCTACGCACAGTTGATTGCGTAGATTGTCACAACCGGGCGACACATATTTATGAATTCCCTGAAAATGCGATTGATGTACGGATTCGGAAAGGTCTTATTGACAGAACGCTGCCTTTCATTAAAGAGCGCGCTCTCGGCGCTCTCACCAGTAATTATCCGGATAGTAACGCTGCGATGAAGGTAATCGAAGCGCACGTTGGCAACTTCTATCAGTTGAATTACCCGGAGCTATCCTCAACGGCTTCTAAAAAGATCGACGAAGCTGTAAACATAATAAAGGATATTTACAAACGTAATATCCATCATCACATGAATATTGAGTGGGGTAGTTATCCTAATCACTTGGGACACCGGAATAGTGAAGGATGCTTTCGCTGTCACAACAAGAACCTTGTGGATGACGAAGGTCAAACAATTTCAATGGATTGCACACTGTGTCATTCAATCCTGGCAATTGATGAAT
This sequence comes from Candidatus Hatepunaea meridiana, assembly GCA_030765125.1. GTDB lineage: Bacteria > Electryoneota > AABM5-125-24 > Hatepunaeales > Hatepunaeaceae > Hatepunaea > Hatepunaea meridiana. The sequence continues at coordinate 4,225 of JAVCDD010000197.1, read as the reverse complement.
CTACTCCCTTCAAGTATCTTGTTGACATCCAATCGGACAGGGCAGACGGCTCACTGATGAAAGTTCAAAAGTACCTAAAATCAGAATTTCAAAAATCAATGGAATAAACTGATGTGTTTTATGATTCTGTTGATTAAGTCTCATTTCCTCATTCCCGCAAAAGCGAAAATACAGTTATGATTCTGTTGAAAAAGTCAATTATTACAGAACTTCCTTCCTATTTGTCATTCTCGCGAAGGCGGGAATCCAGAGTTTTCAAGTATTTAAAGCTCTTCAAACTGGATTCCCGCCTTCGCGAGAATGACAAATAGGAAGGATTTCAACAGAATCATTGATTAGTTGAACGAGAACTTTGCGATCTGTAATGTTATCTTGTTAAGCGAGAGGTGAAGGTTATTCTTTCAAGCCATATAGCCTGTTAACGATCCGGTCGATCTCACGCTCACATTCGGTAATCTTATCCTCGATGTCGGTTTGCTGCTTCAATCCAAGCGCTTCAATATGCTCCTGTTTCAAACCCAGAATGGTCTTAACCAAATCAGTAATCTGCCCCGAGTCTCTTGAAGATGCGGAAGGGATGGGGATTTTATCTAGATAAATCCTTTTTAATCTAATTCTACCTTGATTATCGGGATCTCCCAATATGGAACAAATTCTGCTTAAATATTTCCACACAGGTGATGAATTTAGGACACCAAGCAGATAAATGTCTTCCGTTGGTAATATGAAGCAGGTCATATCAAAATAGCGAATTCCATCGTCAAATGCGAATCTGCTTTCTTTTGATATGTCTGGTCCAACAATTTTATTTTTTTCGAACTCTTTCCAAAATGCAACATTATCCTGTATTTCATACCATTTATAATCACCTGGTTTTCTTCCTTCAGGATCACCTCGTCTGATTTTCGGTGTTAATTCTTTTTCCCATTTCTGAAGGTGTTTCTTTATTACCGGATAAGCATCAATGTCAATTCCACGACGTGTAAATATTAAATACCGTTCTCTGTAATTAATTTGATACTTCCTTACATCATCACCAATTACGAAAGGCTTAATAATCTCAGCAGAGGCAGGATCAGCATTAATTAGCGATTCACTTGTTCGTTTATCGATAATGAAAGCTTTATTGAATCCGGTTTTTATACCATAATAAATCTTACCATCTACATATTGCCCCAGCGGTGTTCCTGCCTCGTTCATTTGATCAAGGATTCGCTGTGCATCAGGTTTGACTAATGTAAATCCTGTGGTTGCAAGTGAATTATCTTCGACAGAAAATCCAGATGACTTAACATCCGTATCGAGATTCTCCTCGTCTATCTTTTTAATAGGCGCATAGAAAGGATTAACGGTTCCGGATTTTCTGCTTATGGTAATAATCAAAGGAAAGGTAGAAGAGCTTTCGAATACTGGCAGTTCACCGAAATCAACAAGTTTCTCTATCTGATATTGTTTCACAAATTTACGTAAATTCTCACCATAAGCTGTTCGCATCCATTTATTAGATACGATCATACCAAACCTGCCTTCAGATCGAAGCAAATCTATACCTTTCTCAATGAAATATGTGTAGAGATCGGCATTGCCTACATAGACTTGATATTTTTTCTTCAGTATACTTTTGAGTTGACCTATATTTCCCGAACGCACATAAGGCGGATTACCCATTACAATATCGAATCCCTCTGAACCATCCCGGAAAACATCAGGAAACTCAAGCTGCCAGTGAAAGAAATTAAATTCAGCTTTTTTATAATTGACTTTCTTTAACAACTCCTTGAACGGTTTCGATAGTCTATCGCTTCGCAGAGTTTTAACAGCTAAAGTCTTATAATCATCCTCTTCTATTTTCAACCCAACTTCAAAAGCAGAACGCATATCGGCAATAGTGCGATATGGTGAAAGTCTGAAATGAACTTCTTCTTTCCATTTCAGTTCCTTTTCCTTAACGTCTTCAACATTTTCACTCGCTTTCTCTTTGATGTAATTAAGTGATGAAACAGCATCGTCAAGAGCTTCTTCGATACCTTTTACTTCATACAAACCAAGCGAATCGGATTCATCGGATTTCAGTCTGTTCAGTTCGTCAATAGTTGAGCCGACGAGAGAATTACCAAAACGTAGGTGGTGATCAAGGTAGCTTAACGGTTTTGTAGATGAAATGCAGGTCAGCCATAGTGAAAGTTTTGCCAGTTCAACAGCCATATCGTTCAGATCGACACCATAGATGCAGGATTCGACCACGCGGCGTTTCCAGTAATTGATCTCGGCAATATCCTGTGATTCATCCCTTGGCTTTTTTTCGACTGCTAACTTGGTTGTTGGATGATAAGCAATTTCCTCAGCGAGATATTCGGCTGCCCTCACTAAGAAGTGACCGCTCCCCATCGATGGGTCGAGTATCTTTAGATTCAATGCCTGCAGAGCATAGGAATTATCATGCAGTTCATTTTGAATGGCGCTCGAAACTGCATCACTCTTTTCAATCCGGTCGAGCAGTGGTTTTACGGTTTCCTTAACGATATACTTGACAATATAATCAGGCGTATAATATGAACCGGAAGAGCGTCGTCCTGTTTTATCTTCCATTAATGTTAATTTGCCTTTGCCTGACACTTTAAGACTGTGCTCAAGCAAACCTTCATAGATCGTACCCAACTGACGTACATCAAGATCGGAATAGTCGATACGTTCCTTAAAATCAACTTCCATTGTCTCACGCGCCAGGGTTGGAAAAGGTGCAAACATCAATCCTTTAATAACTTCGCGGAGCGTCCAGTCACCGACTTTCCATTGTTTCAATTCAGGATGCTTTTCAGGATCGAACAAACCACCGTTATAGCGCGGGACGTTAGAATATTTGTTAAGCTGAATTTCTGAACCGTTTATCAGATCAAACAGATCATTAATTTCTACATACAGACGCGCAAACACATCATCATCAGGACTGAATTTTTCATCCTGAAGCCTTTCTCTTAATCTTGCCAGTGAGAATCGCTCTCGGTAGCGCTTGTTGGAACCTGCTCCGTTAGTTTTAACTGGAAGCAATCCTCGTCCTTCTGCGTATAGTATAAATAGAAGTCTATACAGGAAAATCAGGCAGGTTCGGTAAAGGGTATCCAGATTGCTGATTTTATTAGAGTGATGATTATAAAAACCGCTGGCGAGAATCTCAAGCACTTTGAAAATGCGTAATCTGAGGTCTTTTTCTAATTTTGCTTGTTTATCGAGAGATTCAGTGAGAATTCTATCGAGTCTGCAAATGCGGTTCTCGTCCTGAGTAAATGCATTTACATGAAAGAGTACGTAAAAATACTTGAAGGATTCAAGGTCTTTAACGGCACGTTCAAGATTGAGAGAGAAGTAGGAAGTCGTTGGAGAATCGCGGTGATAGAGCCGCCATTCTTTACCATTGGTTAAAACAGCCCATTTAAAATATGGTCTTCGTGCCGATTCATCCCAAGCGTCCTCAAGGTATTCTCTGATTTGTCTGTGAGGAAAGCGACCGGGAGTTTCTTTCTTAGAAACTTCTCCAAGATTATGGTTGTACTTTTTTGCTTCAAGGCAGGTTACAGCTTCAGAATATCTTTTTCGAGGGTCTTTTATTTCGTAGGCATTATTCTTAGTGTTTTCACTCCCGAAAACCAAATAATCGGGAGTTCCTTTGCCAACAGCAGGTGTTATATTTTCTGGAATTGTGTAATAATCCAACTCCAACAAGATCTTATCTAAGAATTCAATTCTGAATTGCTGCTCGTTTAAATTCCATATCCAACCGACACTACTGTTTATTATTTCTCTTATGGCTTCAAAGCTCTCCTTTACATCAGCATCTTTAAGCCAATGTGGAGAATCCGTGAGCCAGCGATTAAGGTAGTGCTCAGAAAAAATCCCCTTGGTCTCGAAAAGTGACTCACCTATTACAGGATCAAGTGAGGTTTGGTTTGGATTATAATTATTTTTATTGTTCACGTCTGGACCTGTTTGAACTGACTCTTACAATTAAAGTATTCTTTCTACAAAAATCAACATCAATTATCAATAAGACGATAAAAATAGATTAAAGTCTTTCGGTTATGCCTTTAGCTCAGCAATGTATAAACCTAATAACACCGGAGTAGCGAAGCTTGCTGCGCGTCCACTTAACAATACCGGAAGTTAGTAAAGCTTGCTGCGTTCTTGCACTGTGGCGCATGCGTGTCTGCTTGCGAGCGCGCAGCAAGCT